>NZ_JBBAKG010000008.1:80085-106593 GCF_040403615.1 Haliscomenobacter sp.
ACATTGCCCAAAAACCTGGATGTGAATGCGCTGGGTGGCAAAATGGCCAAACTCCGCATGTCCAAATCACCCGAAGAACTCAAGCTTTTGCGCAAAGCAGTAGATGTATCTTGCCAGGGCCAAGTGGAGGTCATGAAAGCCATGCGCCCCGATATGTCTGAAATGGAAATTCGCGGCATCCACGAGTTTGTGTTCAGAAGGTATGGTTCCGAATACGAAGGTTACCCTTCTATTCTGGGATCGGGACACAATGCCTGTGTACTGCACTACGTGGAAAACAACCGCCAACGGGTGGGTACTGACCTGGTTTTGATGGACTTAGGTGCAGAATACCACGGCTATACGGCAGATATCACGCGTACGGTTCCTGCCAACGGCACTTTTTCACCAGAACAAAAAGCCATTTACAACATCGTACTGGAAGCCCAGGAGGCCGCTTTCAAAGTATGCAAGCCCGGCACGCCCATGCGTGAAACCACGCGCATTTGTCGCGAAATCGTAGACAAGCGTCTGGCAGAATTGGGCTTGATCAAAGCAGGAGAGGCGCATGAATATTTTCCCCACGGCGTTTCGCACCACATTGGCCTGGACGTACACGACCGCAGTGATGGCAGCCCCATGGCAGAAGGCATGGTGATTACGGTTGAACCGGGAGTGTACATTCCCCCCAATAGCCCTTGTGATCCCAAATGGTGGAGCATCGGTGTACGCATCGAAGATGATGTCCTGATCACCAAAGATGGCTATGAATTGCTGTCGAAAGCTGCGCCGCGTACCGTAGACGAGATTGAAAAAATGATGGCTTTGCCCAGCCCGTTGGACAATTTTATGTTGCCCAATTTGGATAAGAAGTAAGTGTAGTTAAATTCTTTAATTAGAAATGGAGCGAAGGAGGAGTTTTGTACTTCTCCTTCATTTTAAAATCTTAAGAAACAGGTAAGGTAAACCTAAAGATGGCTCCTCCTTCGGGATTGGATTCGGCCCAAATCCGGCCTCCATGTCGCTCAATGATGCGCTTGACAATAGCCAATCCGATGCCACTGCCTGAAAAAGATGCTCTTTCATGGACCGTTTTGAACAATTCAAAAATCCGTTCGGTTGGCCCAGGTGGAAAACCAACACCATTGTCTTTGATGCAATACTCGCGTTCGGTATTCTTTTGTACAGCGCTTACTTCAATAACTATAGGATTCTGGGTACTCGAAAATTTCACTGCATTTTGCAATAAATTGACAAATACCTGTCGGAGCATTAAGGGATCACCTAGCTGATCCACTAGCTGATTGAGTTTAAAGACGATGTTCTTATCGGGGTTGGCATCTCGAAGCGTTTGAGTAATGAAAGTTACGATGCGCTGGGTTTCGAATACCCCAGTTTGGATCGGCAGCTGATCTTGCTCGGCATACTTGAGCAATCCTTCGATCATTAGACGGGCGTCTTGGTTCAATTCCTCAATTTTTTGCAAGTAGAGGCTGCTTTCTTGGTCCAGCTTATCAGCAAATTTGAGGCTGAATTGCTGGAGCAGCATCTGCATGTTTTCAACAGGTGATTTCAAGTCATGACCAATGGTATGATTGAAAGCCCGCAGTTCTTCATTCTTTTTGCGGGCTTCTTCTCGCAGTACCAAAGAGGCTTTTTCACTGTGCAATGTGCGGTTTCGGTAAAACAGAAACAGGATGACTCCGATGGCACCAAACAACACCATGCCAATTAAATTGCGGTTGGCTGCAGCCTGAATGTATTGGTTTTTTAAGGCTTGTTGTTGCAACTGACCTTTATATTCCATTTCCTGGCTTTTGAGGGCAAATTTTCGGTTAAACTGTTGTAAACTGAAGTACAAAGAATCGGCTATTTTCTGGTATTGTTGTGCAGAATAAAAAGCATCTTTGTACATCTGGTTGGAGGCATACAGTTCGGGTAACAATTGAGATAATTGAATGACATTTCTTTTGTTTTGAACTGAAGCAGCCAATTCTTTTGCCAACAATACATTTTTAAGTGCAGCTGGGTTTTGATTCAATTGGCGCTGAACTTCAGCAATGCTTTTTAGGCATTGTGTTTCTCCATTTTTGTCGCCTGATTTTTTAAAAAGAAGGAGCACCTGGTTAAGTTTAGTTAAAGCTACTTGGGGGTGACCTTGCGCGCTTTCGATCAAAGCAAGACCAGTTAAACTATAGGGCATATTGTAAGCGTGATTTTTGTCTTTATCCTGAATTGACTTTTGGTAATACATCTTGGCTTCATCGTAGTTTTTTAAGGAAAAGGCAAAATCTCCCAATTGAGAGAGCATAAAGCAGATTAGGGTAGAGTCTTTGGCTTTTTGAAACCATTTCAACGCCTTTAAGTAGTTGGATTTGGCAGTAATATTATCATTATTCAATAAGTCAAATCTACCCAATAAATAATAACTGTTCCCGATTTGCCTTGGTTCTTGCAAATCTTTGGCAACCGCCAAGTATTTAAGCGCTGAAGCTTCAGCTTTTTTAAATTCATTCATATTGGTATATAGTTCAAATAAATTGATATATACACCAGTGAATTTAAGGTTATTTTTCTCGGAAATTAGATCAGCTTCTTTAAACCATTGTTCTGCTTCAATAAAATTCCCCATTTCCCGATGATCCATGCCCAAGCTACTGGTAAGGTTGTACCAAAAAATCGGGCCAACGTGCTTTTTAACATTGGGCAACTTGGCCGTTTTTTCGAAGTAATATACGGCCTCTTTAAATAAATTGTTTTCTTCGTATATGTTTCCAATCCCGAATAAAACCCTGGCTTTTGCAGGAATAGATTCAACGACGCTTCTCATTTTCAGAGAGTCTTTAAGCAATCGTACCGACTTAATGTAGTCCTGTAAATCAATAGTTTGCGCCAATGCAGAAGAAAGACACATCCAACTAAAAAACAGGGTAATAATTATTCTCCTTTCCATACTTTTACAGCATCATCGCGGTTATTAACATTTAACTTACTGTAGATGTTTTTGACATGAAAACGAACCCCATTGTGGGTAATGCCTACAATATTGGCCGTTTCTTCGTATGTGTTTCCATCTGAAAGCAGCCGCAAAACCTGGGTTTCTTTGGGGGACATAATCGATATTTTTTGCTCATCGCGGTTTGGTGGATTGAAATACTGTACCAAATGCCTGGCCATCAAGGGGGATATCAGTGCACCGCCATCCAGAATAATTTTGATGTGTTCCATCAATTGGTGGGGAGAGAAGTTTTTCAACAAGTATCCCCTAGCTCCGCGATTGAGTGACTTTAGCAGTAAATCAGGGCTCTCCAAACGCGTCAGCATAATGATTTCGGTATTGGGCAAGCGAGTGGTGATAAAGGGCAAAATATCGATGCCAGATTCACCAGGAAGATCGATGTCGATAAAAACAATATTTATTCGGATACGAGCAGGAAGGTTTTCTCGAAAATATTCGGCACTGGATGAACTAAGCACGCACTGCCAATTCGGCTGAAACAAAATGACCTTTTCCAACTCCGTCCGATAGACAGGGTCATCTTCGATAAGTGCAATGTTTATCATTCGGGTGTGTTTGGCTGTATGGTAAAGTTATGAAAAACTTGGATGTAAAACCTTAACTGTGTTTGGAAAATAAAATAAAAAAAATGCAAACCTACATCACGATGTAGTATTCAACAGTTCATAATTTAACTAGAAAATGAACTGATTGATAACTTGCGGTCGCAAATCAATAAATACTGAATCAAAGTGTTTTCAAAACTCAGATATTTTATTAAGTATTACAGTGTTCTATTCCCGAATCGCCCCAAAAGGGCGATTCTTTTTGGTACTGTAATGTCGTAGGCAAATGGATTCTGATTGGAAGAAATGAGAATCGCCCTTCTCGGGCGATTTTACAATAGAACACTGTAATACGTAATCGATAGTTATAAATTTTGACCCTAAAAAAGCAAAGAAAAAAAAGATCCTTCATCAATCGGTTATTCCGTCATTTTAAACACATTCACGCCAATGGCGTAGCCGTACTTCTGCTTGCCATCCTGGTAAATTCGAATTTTGTTGCAAGCCCTTCCCAGGTCTATTTTTGACCAGGTTTGTCCGCCGTCTTTGGTTTCGAAACCACTGCTCATGGTACCCACAAAACCATGTTGTTCGTCCAGAAATCCAATGCCAAATTCGCGTGCCTGAGCATCTTCAACGAGGTTGAGCTCTGACCAGGTCATGCCACCGTCGGTTGTTTTGGCGATGTGTTGCTGCTTCACATTGGGGTCAGGATTGTAGGACTGGATGGTAATGTAGCCCACTTTTCGGGTGGGGAAAGAGGCCTTCCAGGTCGTTTCAAATGGGCGGGTAGATTGAAAAGTTTTTTTCCAGGTTTTGCCACCATCCATGGTAGACAAAATGAGGGCAGGCATTGGATTGGGTAACATTGGCATTGGATGCGGCACAAACAACGCCCTCTTTGGTATTGAACATCTTGATGTCGAACAACATGCTGCAATCAGCATTGAGGTCTTGAGAATTGAAAGTTTTTCCTTCATCGTGAGAGACCATCATCATGGCTGGGCTGCCTACTCGTCCCACTGCATAAATGTGGTACTTGTAATCTATTTTTCCATGGTTGATGTACTGTTCTTTCACCACGTCGATGGCGCACAAGCCTTTTACGTATGGGCCTTGGTATACTACCGGAGACCAGGTTTTTCCCCCATCTACGGTTTTGTACAAGGGGATGGTATCCGTTACATTGGGAAAATACTCGGTTCCAACCGTTCCTGCAAAACCCCTCAGGCTATCCAAAAAAGCGATACAGCGGAAAAACGTTCCTTTTTGTTCCAATTGCCTGGTCCAGGTATTGCCGCCATCCTTGGTTTGGTAGATGCGACCGTAACCATTGACGTACCAGCCCATCTGCTGGTTGATGAAACAGATGTCGTCCTGTTTGCCAGGATAGGCTTCGGTATTGAGCTTTTGCCAGGTTTGGGCCTGGATAAGTTGAGGAAGTAGACTCAGCAAACTGAGCAAAAAAAGCAACCAAATAAGTAATCTCATGGCTTTGGTTTATGGTTTGGTTAGGGCTATGGGTTAAAAAGATGTTTTAGGCGTTGCTGTGCATCAGCATATGCATGAGGGTGTCATTCGAAGTACCACGGTATTCGGCAACAATGTCCTTAGTCAACAAAAAGCACAAGGTGATCAGCAAAAGCAGTACATCAACATCCAGCAAGGCAGTTCCCAATTCAATTTTGAATGGTGGGGTGTTTGGCAACATTGACAAGGCATAACGCAGCACTTTATCCTCTCCTTTGGTGATCAACAGGCTCAACAATGGATCATTGACATAGGTAAGTTCCAGGTTTTCTTCTAAGCCACTAATGATTGCCTTGCTGCCCCAAAACTGGTGCTTCATCTGGAGATAAACCTGTTCATTTTCTGAAATGGTGTACATTGGATTCCAAAAACCACTCCTGCGGATAGCAAACCAACGATCATTGATTTTGACATCAATGATCCCATTATTTGCATAGATCAACTCGAGCAACATTGCTTCGGCGCTGAACAATCGATAGGTAGGCTTATGGCCTTCCCACCGCAAGGAATCACTCGTAAATTTGAACATCTTGGATGCGGTTTGTGCCACAAATATGGGCGTCTTACCGGAGAAGATCAATCAATTTTACACGAATGCAGAAATGCAATGATGAGCGCAGTTTGAAATGATTACACCCCCATCAATTCCTTAAATTTCACCGATTGGCGTTGGCTGATTTCTATTTTGATGCCATCAGGCATCTCAACCTGGAGGGTATTGTTGAAGTAACTGTTGATGTTTTGGATAAAATGGATGTTGATCAAATACTGTCGATTGGCGCGAAAGAAGTGAGACTCTGGCAATTTTTCTTCGAGGTAATTCAGCGATTTGTGCAAGAGCGGTTTGTTGTTGCCATAGTAGACCCTGGCGTAATTGCCCACACTTTCCACCAAGTGGACTTCGACCAAAGGAACAAAAAAACACTGTTCGCCATCCTTGATGAAAATCCGTTTCTCAATGCTCAAGCGGGGTTCTTTTTGCTCGGTGGGCAGGAATTGCTTTTTTACTTTTTGAATGGTTTCACTGAGCCGTTGTGGGTTGATGGGTTTGAGCAAGTAATCCAGTGCACTGACTTCAAAGGCTTTGAGCGCATATTGATCGTAAGCAGTTACAAAAATAACCAAAGGCACTTCATCCAATTTTTCCAGGATGTCAAATCCTGATGAACCGTTGAGATTGATGTCCAAAAAAAGCAATTGAGGCTTGTTTTTCTCAATTTGCTCCAATGCCGATGCCACGGAATCGGCAATAGCCAATACTTCAATTTCGGGGTGTACGGAAAGCATTTTGAGCAATTCTTCCGCGGCCAGGTATTCGTCCTCGATGATGATGGCGGTATGTCTCATGGCAATTGTTTTGGAAGTACTAAATCAATAATCACCCAATTGGGTTCAATGCGTTGCTCAAAAACAGCTTTTCCTCCGTACAAGCTTTCCAATCTGCGTTGTATCAGGCGAATGCCCATCCCATCCTGGTCTTTTTGGGATTTCCATTCGCCAGAGTTGGCCACCCGAATATGAATCTGCTCATCCAGCAATTCAAGGCTGATCTCAATGCGCAAAATCCCTTCATCATCGGTCTTGCCATGTTTGATGGCGTTTTCCACCAAAGTAAGCAGAGTGCCCGGTGGAATTACCTGAGTGCTGACGAGTTCATCAATTTGCCAATCTACTTGCATTTTAGGGCCAAATCGAATATGTTCTAACTCAAGGTATTTTTGTACTTCTTGCAACTCCGACTTGATGGCAATTTCTTTGTCTTGACCATAGTTGAGGGTAAAGCGCAACAACTCGCTGAGCAGCACAATGGCGGTGCGGCTTTTTTCCTGGTCAATGCTGATCAAAGCTTTGATGCTATTGAGCGCATTGAACAAGAAATGAGGGTTGAGTTGAGCGCGCAACAGTTCAAGCTCCGCTGATTTGGCCAATGCTTCCACGCGCAACTTGTCTTGCTGCAAGGAATTGTTGATGGCCATTAATTTGTACAAAAAGTAAATGATGACCCAAACCCCTACATAGCGCATCCAGTTCATGATGTTTCCCAAAAAGGCAATGAGCGAAAGCAATTCTGAAAGCTTGTTGCCTTGATAGAGATAAATCAGGTTATTTGAGATGGTAATTAACAAAGAAATGAAGAAGGTAAAGAGGAATGCCCAGACCCAAATGAACCAGGAAGTATTTTGAAAAAACTGCAATTTTGAAAGGATCTTTCTCAAAATATGGGTAAGCAGCATGCCAAAAGCTGCACAAAACAGAAAAAAAAAGAAAATGTCCTGGTTGAATTTACCGGTAATGAAAAAGGTGTAGTTAATCGTTTCGATCCCCACCATTCCCAGCCAACCACAGATTTGGCAAAGCCAGTAGATTCTTGATTTGTTCATTATTGGATTCAAACGATGTCCGGTTGTGTTGATATCGTAACACAATAACCGAAAATTGCTATTCTACTTTCAAGATTCGACTCCGTTTTTTTTCTAATAGCTTCAAAAATTTTGGCATTTCCTTGCGGGCATGGTCGTATCCAATGTCAAAGGCTTTGTCAATAGCCTTGCGATCCAGCATACCAATGTCCTCAATTTCAGGAGGGGCAAACAAAAAATGACAACGTTCCAATTTGGGCTGCACGATGGCAAAACGTGCCAGATCCATTCCCCGCATGGCCACCTGCAAAGAAGATTTCAGCTCCGTGCTCGTGATGGCTGAAATGGGATGCACATAACTCCCAATGATGAAGGCACAACGTTCTTCAAGTGGTTCTACCGGAAAATTGTTCATGATCCCGCCGTCGGCATGCAAAGCGCCATCGATGAGCATTGGCGCAAAAACGGGAGGCAGTGAAGCCGAGGCCAGCAAGTTTTCGATTAATTTTCCAGTATTGTGGATTTCCCAACTGCCCGATTCCAGATTGGTCGTGGTCACAAACAAAGGATAATGCAGGGTTTCAAAAGCATCCTGCGGGAAGAATTTTTCAAAAACAGGTCTGAATTTTTCGGTATCCAGCAATCCTGGTTTCGAGGTAGAATAGTAATAAATGCTAAACAAGGGAGTCGATTTGAAGAACTCCAGGCTTTCTTCGGGGCTGTATCCCGCTGCAATGAGGGCGCCTGTCAGCGCACCAGCGCTAGATCCTGCAATGCAGTCAAAGTTTACTTCTGCTTCCTGCAATGCCTTGATCAGGCCAAGGTGTGCCATGCCCTTGATGCCTCCACCTGATAACACGATTCCTGTTTGCAACATTTCGGGTAAGTTTTAATGAAGAATAGAGCATAATGTAAACGTTTTTGAGGTGGGAATCAAGTATACCTTTTAATACAGAATCTGGTATGAAAGATGCAAAAAGCTTGGTCAATGAGTCAAAATTTAAGTTCAAGAAAGTGAGCGTTGTTTGCGCCTAAATCAAAAATACAGGCATCACCAGAATTGTTCTGTGGTATTCGACGCTTCAAGGTTAAATTTCTATGGTTCCGTTTTTTCAATCTTGTTTTTTATTTTTTTACATTTTAAATAGGTAGAAATTTACAACTGAGTAAAAATTATTTTAAAAAAATAAAGCCCACCTATTTCAAGCCAATTCCACCTTTTTCGTCACGCTCTACCCTACCCGACTCACATTCTGGATCGTGTTCAAAAAGCAAGGTATAATTGCCTTCTACTGCCTCTTCCAGGAGTCGATTTTTTTCTTTGAGGGTCTCCAAAGGCCTTACATCGTACGCCATGATGTAGGGCATGCGGACATGCCAGGCAGATGGGATCAAATCGGCACAATACACTAGGGTTCCTTCAGGCGTATCGATGATCGGCAACATCATGGCTTCGGTATGGCCGTTGACAAAACGAAGGCGGATGTTGGGCAACCATGCTACATCCTTGTCGCTGGGATCAATCATTTCCAGCATGCCCCAATCCCGCAGGGGTAGAAAATTTTCCTTGAGAAAAGAAGCAGCCTCTCGTGGATTGGGATGTTCGGCCCAGGCAAAGTGCAAGGGATTCGACCAATAGCGGGCATTGGGAAAAGTGGGTTCAGGCTTGCCTTGAGCGTTGAACTGAATGGCACCGCCAACGTGGTCAAAATGCAGGTGGGTCAAGAGTACATCGGTGATTTCTTCGGCCCGATATCCTTTTGCGGCCAGGTCTTGCAAGAAGACATCTTGCCCCCAGGGAATAAAGTGGGAGCGAAATTTGGGGTCTTGCTTGGTGCCAATTCCGGTATCCACCAAAATTTTGCGATCTCCGGTATCGATCAGCAAGCAGCGCATGGCCCAGGTGCAAAGGTTGTTTTCATCTGGCGCATTGAGTTTTTGCCACATGCGCTTGGGCACTACGCCAAACATGGCACCGCCGTCGAGTTTGAAGTAGCCAGAATTGATGGAAATAAGTTTCATATGTTGGTTGTTACCCCGAAAAATACAAAGTTCAACGGGAATCATGCTACCTTGTGGAATTGTAGCAACGAGTAATAAGAAGTAATATTGATATTTTTCGCAGCTTCGCAGCTCCATGTTAATTTAACCACGACGTGCACGACGAACACGACGAACACGACGTTTAAACGCTCCGCGTTGAACAGTGACGCTTTGCGTCGCGTCGTGGCGGTAGCCATTCGTCGTGATCGTCGTGTACGTCGTGTACGTCGTGGTTACAAAAAAAAAGCAGCGAAGCTGCGAAAAAATCTTGGCATTACTTTTCACAGCTCGCTGCTAGAGTACCAACTACAGTTTAAAAAAGTGCCGAATGCCGAAAATCAACCTATCCGTTTTTTTGCCCCCTGCAATCCTCTTGATTTTGTGTATGGGATACAGTTTGATCGATCCCGCAGATTTTTTGATCAAAGTCAAATCCGCCAACGATTGGATTTTGTACCATTTTGGCTGGTTGTTTTCCTCCGGAACTTTGCTGTTTTTTTTACTTTGTATCTGGATTTATTTTTCGCCCCTGGCCAAATTACGGATTGGAGGCAATGACGCCAAACCCATCCTGACCCGCTGGGAGTGGTTCAGCATTACGTTGTGCACCACTATTGCCATCGGAATTTTGTTTTGGGCTACCGCTGAGCCATTGTACCACCTGCACACCCCACCAGGAGGCATCGGGCTAAAGGCCAATAGCGCTGAGGCGGCGCGGTTTGCCCTTTCAACCATGTTTTTGCATTGGACATTTACCCCATACAGCATTTACACCGTGGCAGGTTTGATGTTTGCCATCGCGTACTACAACCTCAAGCAGCCGTTTAGCTTGGGTTCGATGTTGTTTCCGCTTACAGGTGGCAACATTGGCAAAGGCTGGAGCAATGCCATCGACGCCGTATGTTTGTACAGCCTGGTAGCCGGGATGGCCGCCTCGCTGGGCGCTGGGATTCTGACCGTAGCCGGTGGAATGGAACGCTTTTTTGGGGTGAAGGATACCCCGATGTTGTTGTTGCTGATTGCTTTGGTGATTGTGGCTTCCTTCATCATTTCTGCCATCACGGGCTTGTTCAATGGCATCAGGATTTTATCCAACATCAATACCTATGCATTTTTTGTACTGGCGCTGTTTGTGCTGGTATTTGGCCCCACGAAGTACCTATTTCAATATGGCTTTGAAGGAATGAGCGACTATGCCACTACTTTTTTCCCGCGCAGTTTGAGTTTGAAAATTGATAAATCCTGGGCCGATAGCTGGACGGTTTTTTACTGGGCCAATTGGTTGGCCTGGACGCCGGTAACCGCGCTTTTTTTGGGAAGGGTGGCCATTGGCTACACGGTACGCGACTTCATCAATTACAACCTGGTTTTGCCTTCGCTCTTTTCCATTGTCTGGATGGTGATTTTCAGCGGCAGCGCCATCCACATGGATTTTGTGGCGCATACCGCCAATCTGTATGGCACTTTACAAAATCAGGGTCCGGAGAATGTGATTTATGCGGTACTGGATCAATTGCCCTTGCCAGAAATTACCGGATTGGCATTTTTGGGTACTGCATTTTTGTCTTACGTAGCGGGAGCAGATGCCAATACCTCGGCCATGAGCAGTTTGTCCAGCACGGGCATCTCGCCCGAAAGCCCCGAAGCAGCGGTATGGATCAAAATCGTGTGGGGAACGCTGGTCGGACTCATTGCCTGGGTAATGATCGCAAATGCCGGGATCGAAGGGATCAAAATGGCGTCTACACTGGGTGGGTTTCCGGCTTTGTTTTTGGTGCTGGCAGTAGCCTTGGGGCTGGTGAAAATTTTGTTGTGGCCGAAAGCGTATTTGAAATAGCCTATTTTTATTTCCAAAAATTGGTTAAATTTGGTGAAACAAAGAATTAATCAAACATGCCCAATACAACCCTTGAAGACAATCTGCTGGATATTCCGGATTTACCCATTCTACTAGAAAGACTTCAAGTTCGTCTAGTCGATGAGAAAATTCGACGCGAAGATTTTCGTCAATGGATCACCGATGAAGTAAAAGCTGAATTCATCAATGGAAGCATTGTGATGCATTCTCCTGCCGCAGAAGACCACAATGAAGCTACGGGGCATTTGTATCGGGTGACCAGTTTTTTTGCAGACATATACAAATTGGGCAAGGTCAGGGTAGAAAAGGCCTTGATTGGGATGACCCGCAACGATTATGAACCCGACATTGCATTTTGGAGGAAAGAAACTGCTGATCGTTTCCAGCCCAGTATGAATGTCTACCCAATCCCCGACTTGGTCATTGAAGTGCTATCTCCTGGTTCGGAAAATATCAATCGGGACACCAGGATAAAATTTGCAGATTATGCTGCACACTTAATTCCTGAATATTGGATCGTTGATCCCAAGAAGAAGACCGTAGAACAATACTTCCTATCTGACACTCAGACAGGGGTTTATGAGCTATATAAAAAAGCTACCTTGAGCGATCAAATTGAAAGCCGATCGCTGCGTGGTTTTTCAATATCGGTTAAAGCCATTTTCGATGCTGAAGAAAATGCACAAGCTATCCAGCAATTCCTCCAAAATCCAAAACCATAACACTTCATCCCGATGGATCAACGCATCATCAACCTCTACGACGAATACACCCACAAGCCACTTACCCGCAAAGCCTTCATGCAACAATTGGTGATGCTGACGGGCAGTACCGCAGCAGCCATGTCGATGCTGCCTTTGTTGGAATCGGATTTTAAAACCGCCAACATCACAACTGAGGGAGAACTTTTCACCGAATACATTACTTATCCTGGCGTACAAGGGGAAATGAAGGCCTATGTAGCCCGCCCTGAAAAGAAAAAGAAATACCCGGCCATCATCGTAATTCACGAAAACCGGGGACTCAATACCCACATTGAAGACGTGGCCCGTCGTGCCGCAATGGCTGGCTTTTTGGCCATCGCCCCCAATGCTCTGGCGCCGCTGGGCAAGCCTGCTGCCACCGAAGATGAAGCCCGTCAATTGTTTACGACCCTCAAAGCCGAAGACAACACCGAAAATTTTATGCGCTGCATCGATTACTTGCCTGCTCGGGAAGACTGGAACGGCAAATTTGGTTGCGTTGGATTCTGTTGGGGGGGCGCTATGGCCAATACTTTGGCGGTGAAAGTGCCTGCGCTGAGTGCAGCAGTTGCTTTTTATGGCAGGCAACCGGAGGCGGCGGATGTCCCCAAAATCAAGGCAGCGGTCCAATTGCACTACGGTGCGCTGGATGAACGGGTAAACGCAGGTATGGCAGCCTATGAAGAAGCCATGAAAGCCAACAAAATCGTGTACGAGCAATATGTATACGAAGGTGCTAACCATGCTTTTCACAACGATACTTCTACTGCCAGATACAACGAAGCCGCGGCTAAACTGGCCTGGAGCAGAACCATTGCGTTTTTTGAGAAGTATGTGAAGTGATGCTTTAAAGTCAAACCATATCAACCTCAAGTAATGCTACAACCCAAGATTCTTCTCCTGTTGTGTTCCGTGTTTTTTGCGGCCACCAGCCCTGAGCCTCACCTCAACTCCAGTGGTAATCACCGAGCCTTGCTGAAAACAGCCCAGCAAGGTCTGACGCCAGTGGTAGAAGACAGCATGGTATTGATTCCGGGAGGAAGCTTTCAAATGGGCAGCAGCGATGATAAGAACCTCAGAAGAACCGGTCGTCCAGTAAACGTCAGCAGCTTTTATCTCTCCAAATACGAGGTAACCGTAGCGGATTTTGAACAATTCATCGATGCTACCAGCTATCAAACGGATGCCGACAAAGATGGAGGAAGTTATTACCATGAAGGTCATATGAAAAAGAGGAGTGGCATCAATTGGAAATACGATGCAGCAGGTCAGCTCCGGCCAAGCTCCGAATATACCCACCCCGTGATTCACATCAGTTGGAATGATGCTACAGCATACTGCCAATGGTTGTCCCAAAAGACTGGATTGACTTACCGCCTACCAACCGAAGCGGAATGGGAATATGCAGCCAGAGGTATAAATAACTCAAGCTACTTTTCCATCGGTAGCGATGCGGTAAATGAGATGGCCTGGTACGCCTCAAATTCCGCTTATACCACCCATCCGGTTGGACAAAAGAATGCCAACGAGCTGGGCTTATACGACATGAATGGAAATGCATGGGAGTGGTGCCAGGATCAGTACCAGGTTTGGCCCGATAATATGGGCCATGCTCAAGGTGGGAGTACTGGCTACCTCCGGGTCTGTCGTGGTGGCTCCTGGGAAACCAGCCTCATGGAACTACATGTAACGTTTGGCAGGGTCGTCAGTAGAGCGAACAACTGTTACAATGATACTGGGTTTCGTGTTGTTAGGGGAGAGTAGTTTTTGTGTGTTTTATCACGTTTAAGAAAAATGGAGCTCATCGTAAAATCGAAGTGGAAGCCATGACGATTCTCTATGACATCGAAACCGATGGCCTTTTTTTGAAAGGCATTGAAGAAGGCATTGAGAAAGGCATTAAGCAAGGTATCGAACTGGAAAAACAAGTTTTCGTGTACAAGCATTCGTCACTCCAAGAGTTTTCCTTGGAGAAAATTGCCCTAATCGTAGACATTAGCCCCGAAAGGCTCTTGGAAATGCTCCTTGCTTACCTGCAAACAGAAGGGCAAACCAAAGCTGAAGCCATTCGTACGGTTGAAGCTCATCAGGCTAGGTTTGTGTAGTTTTTAATGTTGAAAACTCTGGAAAAATTTCGAAAAAGCGCTGTTCCTGCGAATTTGATGGAATAACTTGTGAAGGAATTGCCCCTTCAGTCTGCTGCTCTGTAAGAATTATGTCAGCGGGTACTCTATACTAGTCCATGCAACCGTATTATTCAATCCAGTCAAAAAAATTTCCTCATCCTTGGGAGTTAAAACATTTTTCTCTAAAAATAATTTTATACACTTACCACAATGAGGAATGGATAATTGATTTAATTCATCAATATGGATGAACAAATTACTCTCATATTTTTCCACGAAATTTTCAACCTCTTCTTTTAACATCAGTTGAGAAGAACTAAACTCAAAATTCTTATCTGTTATAGTTAGGCGAATCATTTCCTGTGTAATGTATTGATCATTACGAATTGAATCACCAACTCTCCTAGATAAAAATCCTATCATTTGTTCCCCGTGAAGTGGACAGACTATCATTCCCATAATTATTCTTTGGTTTAAGAAATAGTCGACTGGCAAAAGTCCTTGAAAAAATCTTGCACTAATGCAACCATATGCCAAAATCAATAGTATGTAAAAAACCTTTTCAATTTTTTCAGAAAAGTGCTGCACCTGCACCTTTCTCCTATAACAAAGTCCTCGTATCTTGACCCGATTGTTGCCTCGTTTTTGAACTACAAGTTCACAAAATCCTAGAAAAAAGTAACGTAAAAGACTTTCCTTAAAAAATAATCTTCTCCCCCTCTCCTACCCACACTGACAAAAATCACCGTCCCCCCTGACCCCCGTCATTCAGCCCAACACGGCCTCAGCGCTACCTTGTGTCGAAACTTGACAAAGGTATGACAATCATTTTCATTCTCATTTTGATCAGCCTTATCCTGGCACTGGGTTTTCTGGGAGCATTTTTCTGGGCCGTGAAAGGCGGACAATACGATGACGATTATACACCGTCGATCCGCATGCTCCTCGACGATAAGAAACCAACTGATACAAAACTTTAAATATCGAACCTGATGGCACAAGTAGAGACTTTTTACTACGACAATGCTATAGTGCGCAAATTTGCGTATGCGACCATGCTCTGGAGTGTTGTGGCGATGCTAGTCGGCTTGATTGCAGCTTTCCAGCTCATCATTCCCGAATTGAACCTCGGCATTCCGTACACGACTTATGGCAGAATTCGCCCATTGCACACCAACGCCGCAATCTTTGCTTTTGTTGGCAATGGCATTTACATGGGGGTTTATTATTCCCTCCAACGTTTGCTCAAAACGCGCATGTTCAGCAATGCATTGAGCAACATCCACTTCTGGGGCTGGCAGGCCATTATCGTGATGGCCGCGGTTACGTTGCCCTTGGGCATTACCAGCGCCAAAGAATATGCTGAACTGGAATGGCCCATTGACATCGCGATCGCGTTGGTATGGGTTGTTTTTGGGATCAACATGTTTGGCACCATCATCAAGCGCCGTGAAAACCACCTGTATGTAGCCATCTGGTTTTACATCGCCACATGGATCACCATTACAGTGTTGCACATCTGCAACAACATCGAGATTCCGGTATCCGCAACCAAGAGTTACAACATTTTTGCCGGGGTACAAGACGCGCTCGTGCAGTGGTGGTATGGCCACAATGCAGTAGCGTTCTTCCTAACTACGCCTTACCTGGGCTTGATGTATTATTTCTTGCCCAAAGCGGCCAATCGTCCGGTGTATTCCTATCGATTGTCCATTATTCACTTCTGGGCACTGATCTTTATTTACATCTGGGCAGGGCCACACCACTTGTTGTACACCTCCTTGCCCGATTGGGCCCAATCGCTGGGAACTGTTTTCTCGATCATGCTGATTGCACCCTCCTGGGGCGGGATGCTCAATGGTTTGTTGACCCTACGCGGTGCCTGGGATCGGGTACGCCAAGACCCAGTGCTGAAGTTTATGGTAGTGGCCATCACGGCTTATGGTATGGCTACATTTGAAGGGCCGATGCTCTCCATCAAGTCTGTCAACGCGATCAGCCACTTTACCGACTGGACCATTGGCCACGTACACATCGGCACCTTGGGTTGGAATGGTTTCTTGACCTTTGGTATCCTGTACTGGTTGATCCCAAGATTGTTTGACACCAAATTATACTCTCTGAAACTAGCCAATGCCCACTTCTGGATTGGCACTCTGGGTATTGCATTCTATGCCATCCCCTTGTACTGGGCAGGCTGGGTACAGAGTTTGATGTGGAAAGAATTTACTCCTGATGGTTTCCTGAAATACGGCAACTTCCTGGAAACAGTGACGCAAATCCTGCCGATGTACTACATCCGTGCGCTGGGTGGCACACTGTACTTTGCCGGTACGCTGGTGATGATTTACAACTTGATTGCCACCATCCGCCAGGGATCATTCATTGGTGACGAAGCCGCTGAAGCTCCTGCAAGATTAGCTAGTGATGGTGTACACAAAGGAGAACACTGGCACCGCTGGATCGAACGTCGTCCAATTCAATTGTTGATTGCCAGTGCAATTGCCATTTTGATTGGCGGTATTCTGGAAATCTTCCCAATGGTGATGATCGAATCCAACGTACCCAAGATTGCTTCGGTAAAACCATATACACCACTGGAATTGCACGGTCGCGACCTTTACATCCGCGAAGGATGCATGGGTTGTCATTCGCAAATGGTGCGCCCATTCCGCTCGGAAACCGAACGCTACGGCGAATATTCCAAATCTGGTGAATACATCTACGACCGTCCATTCTTGTGGGGTTCCAAACGTACCGGGCCAGATTTGCACCGCGAAGGCGGCAAATATCCCGACAGTTGGCACTACAACCACATGGTTGACCCACAGAGTATGTCGCCAGGTTCGATCATGCCTCCCTATCCCTGGATGTTGCGCGATGAGATGAACCTGAGCACCCTGCCACGCAAAATCGAAGTATTGCGCATGCTTGGCACTCCTTATCCTGAAGGATTTGAGGATCAAGCTGTAGCCGACTTGAAAAAACAGGCTGCTGGCGTAGCTGACAGATTGCGCAAAGACGGCGTAGAAGACGATAAACTGGAAAAACGGGAAATCGTAGCCTTGATCGCCTACATGCAAAGATTGGGTACCGACATTAAGCCGAAACCGCAAATGAATTAATTAGAAAGTTTGGGGTTTATCTCCTCTCGGCCCGGGCACTTCGGCTTCGCTCAGTGACCGGGTCGAGAGGAGATAAACCCCAAACTCCAAAACATAAGAAAATGTACAAATACATTCTCGAAGGCGTTGGCAACATCAATTGGATGGCCATTTCTGCGCTGATCACCTTTGTGACCATATTTCTGGTGAGCGCGGTGATGGCATTCCGCAGTACGCCTTTATTCCTGAATAAAATGTCGAATCTTCCCCTGGATGATTCAATTCTTAAAACATCGGAAACAGCCATTAGCCATGAAGAAAAATAAGCTCAAAAAGCAACTGTTCATTACCATTCTGGCACTCCTGTCTTCTTCTATGGTGTTTGCCCAACAAGCAAGCGCAGGTGCCACTACTACTGCTCAGGCAGACAATGGATTTTACAATTCATTTCTGGCCAATGGGCTGATCGTTTTTGCTGGTTTGACCATGTTGGGTGCCGTATTGGCCCTGTTCCACTTGCTCAATATGATGATCAAGGTGCAGCAAATCAAGATTTACCAAGAGCAAGGCATCGAAGCTTTTGTTGAAGAAGTTCAAAAAGCAAAAGATCCTTGGTGGAAACGCCAATACAAAGCCTGGACTAACGTAGTGCCTGTGGAAAAGGAAGATTCAGTGATGCTGGATCACAACTACGACGGCATTCGGGAATTGGACAACAGCTTGCCACCCTGGTGGGTCGCCATGTTCATCATTACCGTTGTTTTTTCAGTTGTTTTCCTGGGTTATTACCATGTTTTGGGCGGCCAAAGCCAGAAAGAGGAATACGAAGCAGCCATGAAAGTTGCGGAAGAGTCAAAAGCGGCGTTTGCAGCTACCCAAGCCAACAAAATTGATGAAGAGAATTTGGAAGCCAGTACCGATCCACAGGATCTCGCTATCGGCAAAACCATTTACAGCACCAACTGCGTGGCTTGTCACCTGGCAAATGGAGAAGGCAGTGTAGGACCAAACCTGACCGATGAGTTTTGGATCCACGGCGGCGGCATCAAAAATGTATACAAAACCGTGAAAAATGGGGTGCCTGAAAAAGGGATGATTGCCTGGAGTGCACAACTCAAGCCTACGGATATCTACAAAGTCAGCAGTTACATCCTTACCCTGCAAGGTACCAATCCTCCAAATGCCAAAGCGCCTCAGGGTGTCAAGTACGTCCCTGACGAAGGTGAAGAGGAAGACGACACTGACGTGGATAGTGCGGATAAAAGCATGAACTAGATCTTGGGTTTTCAAGTTCTGGGTTCGCACAATTTGCTCAAGCAATGCAATACCGTGTGAGTCCAGAACTTGTTACCAAAGACCCAAACTTTTAAAGAAACATCATGGACAGGAAGGATTCAATCACCCAAATAGAAGACACCGAAGATTACCGCGATCACATTGCCACGGTAGATGAACAGGGCAAGCGGATCTGGGTCTATCCCAAAAAACCCAAAGGAAAATTCACCTCCGGAAGGACTTATCTTAGCTGGGCATTCTTGATTTTTTTGTTTGGCATGCCCTTTATCAAAATGAATGGTGAGCCATTTATGCTTTTTAATGTATTGAAGCGGCACTTTATCCTGTTTGGGGTAAATTTTGCGCCGCAAGATTTCCATTTGTTTGTGCTGGCGATGTTGACCTTTGTGGTGTTCATTATTCTCTTTACGGTTATTTACGGGCGCTTGTTTTGCGGCTGGGTATGCCCGCAAACAGTGTTCATGGAAATGGTTTTTCGCAAAATTGAATACTGGATCGAGGGCGATGCCAATGCCCAACGCAGACTCAACAGCAGCCCCTGGACTACCGAGAAAATCATCAAAAAAGGGGGCAAACAAGCCCTGTTTTTTGCCATTTCGGTATTGATCGCCAATACCTTTCTGGCCTACATCATTGGATTGGAAGAGGTGTGGAAAATAGCCACCCAACCGATTTCTCAAAACCTGCAAGGATTCATCGCTTTAATGATCTTTTCCTTTGCCTTCTTCTTCGTTTTCTCCTGGATGCGCGAACAGATTTGCATTGCCATTTGCCCTTATGGCCGTTTGCAAGGGGTACTGCTGGATAAAAGCTCTATCGTGGTTCACTATGACTATGTACGCGGTGAACCTCGCGGCAAAATCAAACGCGAGCAAACCCAGCCCGAATCGCCTGTGGACGCCATCAGGCACAGTATTTTGCAAAGCGAAAACACTGTAGCGCTGGAAATGGTAGAAGCAATGCCCAATGCGAGTACCCCGATAGAAGCCATTCAAAAAAGCCTCGGCGATTGCATCGATTGCAAATTGTGCATCCATGTATGCCCTACCGGAATCGACATTCGCAATGGCACGCAATTGGAATGTGTCAATTGTACCGCTTGCATCGATGCCTGTGATGAGGTAATGGACAAAGTGAAGCGCCCACGCGGTTTGATCCGTTATGCCAGCGCTACCAGCATCGAAACCAAAACACAAACCATCTTCACCCCTCGGGTCAAAGCTTACTCCGTAGTATTGGTGCTGATGATCATCGTCAATATTGTCGTATTTTCGATGCGTACCAATGTGGAAGTTTTGCTGTTGCGCACTCCTGGCCTGTTGTTCCAAAAAGTGGGTAAAACCCACATCAGCAATTTGTACAACTACGAGATAATCAACAAGACCCGCGATACTTTCCCGATTGAATTCCGTTTGGTGAACCCTCGTGGCACGATCAAACTCATTGGCAAAACGCCCTTGACCAAGGCTTCGGACGTCACCAAAGGAGAATTGTTTGTGGAAATATCTAGAAAAAACCTGACCGGGCGGAAGACCAGAATTTCGGTAGATGTGTATTCCCAAGGGAAAAAAATCGACCGCGTCAAAACGAACTTTTTAGGCCCAATTGGGGGCTTGTAATTCTTTAAAGTCTCTAAATCACATCAACATGAAAATCAATTGGGGCACCGGAATTGCCATTTTTTACAGCTTGTTTGTGTTGACTTTGGTGTACGAAGTATACCGCTCAACCCAATACGACAACAGCTTGGTTTCAGAAAAGTATTATGCCGATGATTTGAATTACCAGGCACACTATGATAAAATCAGCAACTCGCAGGGATTGAAGGCCGATTTGAAAATTGAAGCAGCCGAATCTGGCAGCCAGGTGGAATTGTTTTTCCCTGAAGACCTGGGTCGGGTGCATGGTCAAATCTTCTTCTTTTGTCCATCTGATCAGGCCAGTGATTTCAAGGTCAACATTGCACCGAATCTCAACAATCGGCAGGTTATCTCTACTTCTGGCCTGAAATCGGGTTTGTGGCGGGTAAAAGTAGACTGGTCGGACGGCAAAAAAGGGTATTACACCGAAGAGGTCATTCAAATCTAAAATCATGCTGTACTCTGCATTTCTGTTGGGTATCCTGGGCAGTTTGCACTGCATTGGCATGTGTGGCCCGATTGCCTTGGCGTTGCCTCGTTCCGGACCAAGTGGTTTGGCCGCAGCGGGAAGCGCCCTACTGTACAACACTGGCCGGATCATGACCTACATGATCCTGGGATTGATCATTGGCGCATTTGGCCGGGGATTGTTTTTGGCGGGTGTGCAAGCCTGGTTTTCGGTGCTGATTGGCATCTCCTTGTTGCTGGTTGCCCTGCTCTCTCTCAACATCGAATCTTACTTCAAACGGTTTCGTCTGGTGGCCATGTTGCACAACTGGGTTTCGCGCAGCATGGCCACGCTGTTGCAACGCGAAGGCTGGCAAACTGCACTCAGCATTGGCGTACTCAATGGTTTGCTGCCCTGTGGGTTGGTTTACGTAGCCATTGCTGGGGCAGTACTGAGCGATACCTGGCTGCAAAGTGCCTTGTACATGGGTGCTTTCGGCGCAGGAACGCTCCCTTTGATGTTGGGTACAGCCCTAGCCGGACAATTCATCAGTTTGAATTGGCGGCAACGGCTCCGGCGCTTGAGTCCGATCTTATTGGGGCTTTTTGGTTTGTTTTTTATCGCTCGGGGCGTGAATTTTCACTTACCAGAAACCATGCGGTTTTGGGAAATTGGGCAGGAAGTGCCGATTTGCCATTGATTTATTTTGCAAAATGCGCAGCAAAAACAACAGTCCCTAGCTGACTTCCACAATCAAGCGCTGATACCGGATCAGAGCTGGGCTTCCAGCATCTTTCCCTTCTACAATGAGGTGAATGGTTTCCCCTTTTTTAGCAGTTTTAGGAATATTTAAAAGACACAAGCCTTTGCAAGGTTTTAAGCACCAGTATTAAAGACAAGTACTTTCAAATAAATTCTTTCTACTTCCGATCCTCATAATGCCCCGCATAATACTGCTGGTAAGCGCCCGAAGTAACCGCTTCCAGCCAATCCGTATGCTCAAGGTACCACTGTGCGGTACGCTTGAGGCCATCTTCAGGGCCTACCGATGGTTCCCAGTTTAGGGCATTTTTCAGTTTGGTGGCGTCGATGGCGTAGCGGCGGTCGTGTCCGGGGCGGTCTTTCACAAAAGTGATCAACTCACGAGAAGTACCTACGCTTTGTCCCAACAACTCATCCATGACATCGCAGAGGTAATGCACCAAATCGATGTTGCGGCGCTCGTTGTTGCCTCCTATATTGTAGGTTTCGCCAATCACACCCTGGTGGTAAATCAGGTCAATGGCCGCAGCGTGGTCTTCTACCCAAAGCCAGTCCCGAGTGTACAATCCGTCGCCGTATACCGGCAAAGGCTTCTTGTTGCGGATATTGTTGATGATCAGGGGAATAAGTTTTTCAGGAAACTGATAAGGGCCGTAGTTGTTCGAGCAATTGGAGACCAGGATCGGCAAATCAAAGGTGTGGAAATAAGCCCGTACCAACATGTCGGAGCCCGCTTTGGAAGCCGAGTATGGTGAACGTGGGTCGTAAGCTGTTTCTTCCGTAAAAAATCCGGTTTCACCCAATGAACCATAAACTTCATCGGTAGAAATGTGGTAAAAACGCTTGTTGCTGCGGTCTGTCCAATTGGATTTGGCCAGATTAAGCAAATTCAATGTACCCAGGATGTTGGTTTCTACAAAGGCCATCGGGTTGCTGATGGAGCGGTCTACATGTGACTCGGCGGCCAGGTGAATGACCCCATCGAATTGGTATTCGTCAAACAGGCCTTGGATTAATTCCTGATCGCGAATATCGCCCTTGCAAAACACATAATTGGGCTCGTTTTCAACATCGGTAATATTGGTCAGGTTTCCGGCGTAGGTCAGCAAGTCCAGGTTGACAATGCGGTATTGCGGATAGTTTTTTACCATCCTTTTTACCAGGTGCGTACCAATGAAACCGGCACCGCCGGTGATGAGGATGTTCTGGGTATATTGCATGGTGATGCTTTTTGGGTTTTAGGTTTTAAGTTCTGTGTTTTGGGTTGCACGCCATGTTGAACAATTGGTAAAATTGTGTGCAACCCAAAACTTAAAACCTAAATCCAATCTATTTTACTGCTTCTTTGAAATATTCGTAAGTGCGCAACAAACCTTCGGCACGGGGTACTTTTGGATCCCAGCCCAGGATAGCGCGTGCTTTGGTGATGTCGGGTTGGCGTACCTTGGGGTCGTCTTCGGGCAATGGCCGATAGTCGATGTAAGCATCAGGGTTGTTGACCAAAGCCAGAATCTCCTGCGCAAATTGCAAGATGGTACACTCATCCGGGTTGCCGATGTTTACGGGTCTGGTGTAATCGCTCAACAACAGGCGATAGATGCCTTCTACCAGATCGTCCACATAACAGAATGAGCGGGTTTGAGATCCGTCTCCAAACACAGTAAGTCCTTCTCCACGAATGGCTTGCGAAAAGAACGCTGGCAATACCCGACCGTCTTCTACCCGCATGCGAGGGCCATAGGTATTGAAAATTCGAATGATGCGGGTATCCACCTTGTGAAAAGTATGGTAGGCCATGGTGATGGCTTCCAAAAAGCGTTTTGCTTCATCGTACACCCCACGTGGGCCAATGGGGTTTACGTTGCCCCAATACTCTTCTGATTGGGGATGTTCCAGTGGGTCACCGTATACTTCTGAAGTAGAAGCAACCAAAATGCGGGCATTTTTTTCACGCGCCAATCCTAGCAAATTGTGTGTACCCAAAGCGCCAACCTTGAGGGTCTGGATCGGCATTTTGAGGTAATCAATCGGACTTGCTGGAGATGCGAAATGCAAAATATAGTCGATTTTGCCGGGAACATGCACAAATTTGGTGATGTCGTGGTGGTAATATTCAAACTCTTTGAGCGGGAATAAATGCTCGATATTTTGAATGTTTCCGGTCAGAAGGTTGTCCATCCCAATGACTTGGTAACCTTCTTTAATAAATCGATCGCTGAGGTGGGAGCCCAGAAACCCAGCGGCGCCAGTAATCAGTATTCTTTTCACAGGTAAAATTTTTTCATTCGATTAAAAGTTATACAAATATACTATATGTTGTTTGGTTTACATAAATATTTTTAGTAAAGACCAGCATAAAGTATAGATTTGCTTCTACAAAAAGCAGTGCGATGATGAAATCAAGACTTGCCTTGTGCATTCTATTTGGCTGGTGGGTGGGTTTGTTCGCCCAAAAACCACAATCTGAACCACAAGGCGTCCTACTGTCCAAATTCACTTATGGCGCTCAATTGCCAGTAGGATCACTTCAGAAACGTTTTGGTTCAAATTTCATTGCAGGCGGAGGCATAGATTGGCAGTGGGGAAAGCAAAATTGGGTGGTTGGAATTGACGCGCAATACCTGTTTGGCAATCAGGTAAAAGAAGATCCGCTTGCTGGCTTGCGCACCAAAGAAGGCTACATCATTGGCAATGACCGCGAAGTGGCCGACATTAATCTGCGTGAAAGAGGTTTTTATTTTGGCCTCAGCGCTGGAAAAGTATTTTCAGTGAGCAGCAAAGCTTCACCCCGGGCCGGTTTTCGAATCAATCTGGGAGCAGGTTTGTTGCAACACAAAATTCGGATTCAGGATGATCCATTGCGCACCGTTGCACAATTGACGGGTGAATACAAAAAAGGGTACGACCGCCTGAGCAATGGCCTGGCTTTTCAGCAGTATTTTGGCTATCAAGCCATGAGCAAAGATCGGCGCAGCAACTTCATGGCTGGACTGGAGTTTTTCCAGGGGCTTACCCGTTCCCGCAGGAGTTTTGATTTTACCACCCAAAGCAAATTCACCCAATTGCACCTCAGCGTGTTGGTCGGGGTGCGGGTTGGTTGGATCCTTCCTTTCTACGCCGATAAAGCTGAAGAAATCTACTACTAGCGCCTTTCAAACCCAAACCCTATGCATAGGTTGTACTCCCTGGGTATTCATATTTACCTTCTATTTATTCGATTGGCGGCATCCTTTCACCCCAAAGCAAAATTGTGGTGGGAAGGGCGCATCAACTGGGAAACAAGACTGAATGAAGCCCTGGCAGAAAAGCGCAAACCAAATCAAACCACCATTTGGGTGCACAGCGCCTCTTTAGGTGAATTTGAACAAGGCAGGCCCTTGATGGAGTCCATCAAAAAAGAGCATCCCGATGTCTTCATTTTGCTGACTTTTTTTTCTCCCTCGGGCTACGAAATTCGCAAGAATTACCCCAACGCAGATCTGGTGGTGTATCTGCCCGCAGATTTAAAGCGCAATGCGCGAAAGTTCATCCAAATCGTTCGGCCTCATCTGGCGATTTTTGTCAAATACGAATTTTGGTACAACTACTTGCAAGAACTGCAATTGCAACAAGTGCCGATTTGGCTCATTGCAGCCTTGTTTCGGCCACAGCAACCCTTTTTTCGCGCCGGGGGTGCTTGGTACTTAAAAATACTGCAGGGGTTTGATCATTTCTTTGTGCAAAACCAGGATTCAGCCGACTTACTCCAACGATTTGGCCTGAACCAATACACCATTGCCGGCGATCCCCGTGTAGATCGGGTATTGCAGATCGCTGCCGAGGCCAAACAATTCCCGCTGGTGGAGGCATTTAAACAAGAAGATCAGGTATTCATGGTCGGAAGTTCCTGGGAGCCAGATGAAGCAGTATTGGCATTGTTTTGGAAAGAACTTGCCCTGGTCAACAACTGGAAATTGATCATTGCAGCCCACGAAATTACCGAAAGTCACCTGAGTCTGATAGAGGCAAAATTTGGTACACAATCCGTTCGATATTCCAAATTGGAGGCTGCAAATCACTTTGAATATACAGTCTTGATCATCGACAACATCGGCATGCTTTCGGCTTTGTACCGCTACGCTGATCTGGCTTACATCGGTGGAGGTTTTGGCAGTGGCATCCACAATATACTGGAGCCCATGGCTTTTGGGTTGCCGGTAATTTTTGGTCCGAAATACCAGAAATTCACCGAGGCGGTTGCTGTTTTGGAGTTGGGTGGGGCCAAAACAATCCAATCTTCGACTGATTTAATTCAGTCATTCCGTGACTTTACAGATCCAGCAAACAAGGCAAAAGCCTCGGCAGCAGTATCGAATTACATGCAGCAAAATCGGGGTGCTACTGGAAAAATCATGGCCCGTTTAAAAGAACAATTCCCTCATTTGCTAAGTAAGTAATTTTTTGCGTCATACTAAGTGTTGAAAAACAGCTGCATACAATGGTTAATTTTGAATCGTTTAATGAAGTCAATGTACTGATCATCGGAGATGTGATGATCGATCGGTATTTGCGCGGAAATGTGACCCGTATTTCCCCTGAGGCACCCGTTCCGGTAGTCAACTTGACCGGAGAAGACTTGCGTTTGGGTGGTGCGGCCAATGTTGCCCTGAATGTTCGGGCTTTGGGGGCTACGCCAATTCTGTGCAGCGTGGTGGGCGCCGATGAAGACGGACAAACTTTTTGCAAGCTCCTACCCGAATACGGCATCAGCAACAAGTACATTTTTCAATCAAAAAATCGCCGCAGCACGGTTAAAGCCCGGGTAATGGCTGGCGCACAGCACCTTTTGCGCCTTGATCAGGAAGACACCCACGATCTGGATGATATGGAGGCACAACAATTGCTGAAAATCATTAATGAAGCACTCGAAACCCTGGAAATTCACGTGATTCTTTTTCAGGATTACAACAAAGGCGTTTTGTGTACCCGGGTGATCAATGAAGTCATTCAGGAATCCGTCAAACGCAACATCCCAACAGCAGTAGACCCCAAGTTCAACAATTTTTGGGCGTACAA
>NZ_JBBAKG010000008.1:106693-110736 GCF_040403615.1 Haliscomenobacter sp.
AACGCAACATCCCAACAGCAGTAGACCCCAAGTTCAACAATTTTTGGGCGTACAAACAAATTACGCTTTTCAAACCCAATCTCAAAGAAATTCAGGCACAAGCGCCAATGCCCGTGCAGGCTACCCTACCCTCTTTACAAGATGCAACGCAATATATTCGGAGTCAATTGGGCAACCAGCACACCTTGATTACCTTATCGGAAAAAGGGCTCTTTTGGGCAGCGGAAGGCAATACTGGTAAAATATTTCCAACTGTACCTCGCGCGGTAGCCGATGTATGTGGCGCCGGCGATACCGTGATCAGCATCGTTGCGCTGGGTTTGGGCTTGCACCTCGATCTGGAAGAGATTGCCGTTTTGGCCAATTTAGCGGGTGGCCAGGTTTGTGAAAAAGTAGGGGTGGTGCCAGTTGACAAAGCGCAGTTGCGACAAGAGTTCGAAGATATTTTGGGGACAAAAGTGTAAGAGTAGAGGTGAACGTGCCAGAAAAAAAGGTAATTTTATGGTTCAACTGTGCCCTAAGTAGTGGGGCAAAATGAAGGCTTATTTTTTTCGCCCCTAAAAGTTGTCACGACATGATTTGGAGACACCTATTAATTTCGCTGGGCTTTTTTTTCACCAATCAGTGGGTTCTCAATGGGCAGAGCAGAACGCTGGAAGTTTGCATCGACAGCATTATTACCTTTCGCGCTGCAGATTTTGCTTGCCCAGGCACCCGCATTTCAGAATTTAGAGTCAGCCAACCCATGCTGATCAAAAAATTCAAGACCGACAGTTTCCAGATTCAATTTAATTCAACTGGGTTGTTTTACATTTATGCACTTTGTAGCGACGGCACCCAAAACGCCTATAAAGTAAGCGTAAACGAATGCTCATCAGCTCAATGTGGTGGTCAAAACTTGGTGCCAAATCCCGGTTTTGAACAGTATGTGGAATGCCCGGAAAAAAAGTACATTGCTGGGTACATAAAAGGATGGAACAGTCTTCAACTCAATTACTATCAGAACCAGGTTGTTTCAGATTATTTTAATCTCAAATGTCAAATTAGCAATGGTTTGTACTTTGAGATGCCTCGTGATAATCCGCCACGCAGTGGAGATGGTATGTTGGGTGCTTTCCAATTCAAGTTTCAGGTGTATACGGTTATTTGGGATACCACAGGGCGCCTAAACAAAGGGTATTTGTACTGCAAATTGGAGCAAGCTTTGGAAATTGGAAAAACCTATTCCCTGAAATTCTACACCAAATATGCCCTATCAAGACAATTTCGCAACGGCAATATTGATCGGGTTGGAGCAGTGCTTTCAGTGCAAAATCCTGATCAACTTTTTTTAAACAATGGTCCCAATTCCAGTTACATCGGGCCAGCTCCAATTGTAGAAACCAAGCTGGGAAAAAACCTTACAGATTCTACTTTTTGGGTTCCGATTACCCGCACATTTGTAGCCGACAAACCTTACCAGTATTTAACCCTGGGCCATTTTAGTGCGCTTGATGAAAATACCATTAAAAACTTTTTCGGAGGATCTAATGCCTACAACGCCTATTACCTGTTTGATGATGTGACCTTGCAACAGGTAAATGAACCAGTCATACTCCCAAGTATAATCGACAGGGTTTGCCATCCAATGGATACTGGTTGGGTCATCAAAAAGCTAAATTGTAATTTTACCCAACAAATTCATCGCGTTTATAGCCTACTTCCTGATACTACGAAATTGTATCAATTCAACTGCAACACCTTGGATACAGGTCTGTTTTACACAACCCTCCGCACAGCCGAAGGTTGCGACAGCGTCCTGGCAATCCGAAAATACAATTGTGATACTGTTACAACTAAACCCAAAGACAAAAAATTGAATGTATTCATCCCAAATGTTTTTTCACCTGATCAAGATGGAATCAACGATAGACTTTCCATTTTCGTCAACGTCCCTAATTTGAAAGTCTATAGTTTTGCTATTTATAGCCACTTGAGTCAACGGGTGTTTTTTCGGGAAAACTTTGACCTCACATATGATGATTTTTTGGGCTGGGATGGCTATTTCCCCAAAGGTGATCCTGCCCCACAAGGAACCTATATCTGGGTGATGAGCTACCAAGATTTGGAAGGAAATTCACAGTTGAAAAGGGGAACTGTTTCGCTGATGCGCTGAATATTTACAAATTTGCCGCCAACAAGCGGTGAAAATGGTGTACACCTTGCTCCCGGGTAGGAGAAAACCGCCCAGTTTGATAAAATCGCGATTGCAAACCCCGGTACACATTTTCCACCACGTACTCGTCTTCCCGCTCTACCTTATCCAGGGCCGCCCCAGCTCCTTGTTCCAGTTTGCTTTCGTCGTATATGTATTGGATGAAACGAACCTTGCATTGCCGAATAGAAAGTGGTTTTACAATGTTGATACTCAAGCCCCAGGGGTAAAAATTGAACATCATGTTTGGGAAAATCCAAAAATAATAAGCCGCTACGCGCTTGCCATAATCGATGTGGCTCTCGGGCAAATCAAAACACTCGGTAGCAGCATCACCGATGCCTACCTGCAGATTGCAATGCTCAAAGATTTCGGTGTAATACGAGCCGTAATCCAATGCCTGATTCAAATCCGCATGTACAAAGGGAATGTGGAAACCTTCCAGGTAATTGTCGCAATACAAAGCCCAATGCGCATTGACCAGATAGTCTCGACTCAACTCTGAGGCGTGCCTGAATTGCTCCAGGGGCATGAACCCTACCCGTTGCTGCATGATGTTGATTACCTTCTGAAAATCAAAAGCAGGATCAAGCGAAACAAATGGAAATTGTGCCCAGGATATGCAGGGAGTTTCTGTCAAATGATCGCAGGCTCTGGGAAAATCGAGGGCTTCTTTAAATTCCGGCATGTATTCCATCTGGCCATTAAGGTCAAAACGCCTGCCGTGGTAGTTGCACACCAGTTTTTTGGGCGCACCGGGATGGTGCACCAAAAGGTTGCCCCGATGGGTACACACGTTGCTGAAGCATTGTACTTGGCCCTCGTTTCCACTGCGCAAAAACAAGGGTTCGTTTACAAAACCCGGCAAAAACTGAAAAGGAAAAACCGAACCGTTTTGTTCCAGGTTTTCACCCGTTTCAATCCATTGCCAACTGCGCGGAAACAGTTTTTCGCGCATCGCGTCAAAGACTTCCGTGTTGCGGTAGAATTCAGCAGGCAGGGTTTCTGCACGCTCGATGTCGGGGTGGATGGCGTAGGAGAAGGCTGGATTTTTTGGCATTGATCAGTATTTAAATCATTTATTCACATTATACAGGCAGCTTCGCTGCTTTGATTTTCCACCACCTTAGGAACTTCAGGCACCTAAGGTGGTGGAAAAATTACAGTAGCGAAGCTGCTTTTGGTTAAAAACCAATCCGTTGCATCTTTTTTGTTGCCGTATATCTGGTGCTTCGGAAGGTATAGTACAGCACTCCAGCGGGCAATTGCAATACTTCAAGATCGATTTGATTCAATCCCCGTTGGTAATTGCCCTTGAGGTCTTGCAATAAGCGGCCAGCTGCATCAAAGATCAACAAGTGCCCATCAGTGGCTTCTGGCAAGTAAAACCGGATCGAGGTTGCATCCTGGAAAGGATTGGGAATGTTTTGGTACAACTCGAAGGTTTGGGATTGAACCAGATTGTTGTTGAAGCGCAATTGGACGGGTTTGCGCTCGTCGGCAAAATCATAAGCTTCAGACAGCATGCGCCGTTGGCTCAAGCGCAAGATTTGACTGAGTTTGCCTGAGCTTTGTGCCCGAAACACCAGCGTAAATAGAACGGCATCTGGGTTCAATTGCGCCTGATCGGTATACCAATTGGTCGTGATGAGTCCTTCTTCTTTGAATATGCCAAAGTTTTCGGGCTTCGCCAGGCCATAGCGAATGTCCGTCAATTCGACTTGGTTTTTGGCGTAGCTCAAGCCGAACTGATACCCTTGTACCTGGGCAAGGTCTTTGGCCTCAAATGCAACCGCATATTCTTGTCCGGCTTGCAGTATTTGGTCATCCAAGTCAATCCAGAGGGGTT
>NZ_JBBAKG010000009.1:0-20108 GCF_040403615.1 Haliscomenobacter sp.
CTCAGGTGCCTTAGGTGGTGGAAAAAAAAACAACAACGAAGCTGCGATATTTTCCTAAATTAAAGCACTAAAAACATTCAAAGCTGTTGCTAAACATGACCACTTTAACCGGACACCTGCATCCACTGCTGGTACATTTGCCCATAGGGTTTATTTTGATGGCCATTTTGCTGGATGTACTGGCATACCGCCCTGCGTATGCCCATTTCCGATCGGCGGTACAAACGACCTTATTATTGGGCTTTTTGGCTGCTGCGCTCTCCTGCGGCACGGGCTATTTGCTGTCTTTAAGTGGCGATTATTCCCCCCAAAACCTCTCGTTGCACCAATGGGGAGGATGGGCAGTGGCCGGACTGAGTGGGGTATTGTACTTTTTTCGGGCTTGGATTTTAAGCACAAACGCGCCAAATGCTCCGCGTATTTTTAGTGCTTTGCTGTTGCTATTGGGCGGGCTATTGCTGTTTACGGGGCATCAAGGGGGCAGCCTTACCCATGGGGGGGATTTCCTTTGGTTGCAAGCGGTGAAAGATTCTCCAGTCCCAAAAACAGTAAATTTGGCCTTCGACTCCACCGAAATCGAGGTGCCTAAAGTCAATCCTGAACTGCCCCTGGAGGCAGATCCAAAGCAGATCCAAAAACTACGCGACCTGGGTTGCAATGTACGCATCCTCCTCAAACGGCCAGTGATGCTGGATGTGACCTTGCCTGCCCAGTCTGGAAAAAGCATGGCCGAGTTGGCGCCGCACCTGGAAGCACTAGCAAAAAATATAGTGTGGCTCAATTTGGCGGACAATGAGTTCCAAGAAAAAGACCTGGATGTGCTCAAGCGGATGACCAATCTCGAAAAATTGCGACTGGAGAAAAACCCGATCGGAGATGGAATCGTACAGACCTTGATGGGCTTGAAACACCTGGAAGCCCTGAATTTGAACGAAACCAAAATAACTAAGGCTGGAGTCGAAAAATTAAAAACGAATTCAGGGATCAAGCGGATTTATGATTGGAAGGCTGGGCTAGGCCAATCCTAATCCTCCACCCGATCATAATTGTTGATCCACATATTCCCGGACGGGCTTTGAAATTTCTTGATCAGGTTGACCTGAAAGAGGCTTTCCAGCACGGCTTTGGACTCCGTATCACTTTCGTCGCGCAGGAAAGCAAATTCCTTGGACGTAAAAGTTTGAAAAGCCTCAAAGAGGTATTTTGGTGTTTTATCGTAGGCTGATTTTTCAATGCCAGGTGCCAATTGCTGAATGATCGCTTCAAAGTTTTCGTAAGGCTGCAAACCAGACAATTTGAGTTGGCCTCCTGATTTATTGGAGAAAAACAGGGTGGGCAGCTCCTTTATTTTTAGAGCATCCGCAAGTTCCAGGTCTTGTTTGAACATGGTTTGGGCTCGACCTTCGAGGTCACGCAACAACCTTGCCGCGTCCAAGCCTACTTCAAATGCAGCCCGGTGCAGGAATTCTTTTTTAATGATGTTCTTTTTCTCTAAAAACACCATTTCCCGGATTCTCCGCAGAAACATCACTGCTTTTCCGGTATCCTGAAGTTGAGCCGCCTTGAAGGCAATAGATGGTGGGTAAGAAGAAGGCAAGGGATCTTCGAGCCAAATGTTTTGGTTGACAGGCATTTCATAAAAAGAACAAACCTCTTCCCAGTGGGCCGCGACATCGCTTGGTTTTTGGATTCCCCCACGAGAAAAATTGTCCCAGGAGGGCAACAACCCGCCCATTTTGTATTCAATGTTGACATGGTCAGCGTATTCCAGTTGGAGTTTTCTCAATTGGGGTTGGATCACCCAGCAAGTAGAACAAATCGGATCCGTAAAATAAATGACCTGGATCTCTTTCTCTTCGGCGAATTTGATAATCGGCCTACTTTGCTTGCTGATGAGCGGAACCATCAATTCATCGTCAACCTTATCAATCGGATTCAGGAAATCCTTTTTGATGTCACGACCCAATTGAACCTGTTTGGCAATGTGCTCGCAGCGCAGTTGATAATAGCGTTCAAAAGCAACCTGGTGGTTTCTCTCACCAATCAAACAATGAAACAAAGTATAGGCATCTACTAATGCATTGGTGGTGCCCGCACTGGTAAAAGGCAGGGCAAGGTGCGCCGCATCGCCAATTAGCGCCACATTTTCTGAATGAAAAGCCGGGAGCAAATCAAAATCGCGGGTATGCCAGATATAGGAAGATTTGAAATCGTTTGAATACATGACTTGTTGTACAATGGGGGGGAATCCTTTCAAGAGGGTGCGACAAAACTGCCCGATAAGCTCAGGCGTCGCATCATCGGGCAAATCCATGATGCGCACATCGTATTGGATGTACCATACCAAGTCAGTAGCGGAAGTAGGGATCATCCCAAAAGAGATGCCTTTGGACTTGTGCTGAAATTTGGTGAAGCGGTGGCTGTATTTTTTACTGATGGCTTCATCTTGTAGCAGCCCCAGGATCTCCTTGACTTCTACAGCTGTATAAGAGGTTGGGCCAAAGAGCTGTTCGCGTACCTGCGAATTTCCACCATCAGCGCCGATGAATACATCGCCGTATTCGATTTCTCCATTTTTGAAAACAGCAGCAACCGCCTTTTTATCTTCAAAAAGAAAATGAGAAAATTCCCGACCGTGCCTAATGAGCTTGTGTGGAATGAGTTGGTACAGAAATTCAATGATGTCTTTCCGTTTTATGCATTGCCAGGGGTCGAGCTTTTGAAATTTGACCTCTTCATCATCCGGCCTTTTCAAGCTGAATGTATCAATAACCTTTCCGGGAATTTTGTATTCAATCAGCCCTTCTGACAGGCCTTTCAGAATAGAAATCCCCTCCGCATGCATCAGGAATGCATTGCCCCGCACCGGGATTTGCATAGATCGTTCATTGACGACTACCTTTTTTCCTTTTCTGTGCAGGAGAATACCCAGGGTTAAGCCCGCGATACCTCCGCCAAGAATTACAGTTTTCATTTTACAGTAGGTTCTTATTTATACGAAATAGTGCTTCTTCCAAGATTTCAGCCGATGTGGCAAAACTTAATCTAATGTATCCTTCTGCGCCCTCCCCAAACCACTGCGCGAGGCCAGGCACAACTGCCACTTTGGCTTTTTCCAACAATAATTTTTGCAGGTCGGCACTGGTCATACCCGTACCAGTTATATTTATAAAAGCGACATAACAGCCCTGCGGAGCGATGCAGCTAAATCCTTCTATTTCATTTAATTTGGTCACACAAAGATCCCGCATGACTTGGAGGTGCAGCATAAATTCGGCCAGCCAACTGCGGCATTCCTGCAAGGCAGTTGTTGCTGCAATCTGGCCAAGTACATTGCTGCCATGTATGGTAGATTGATGCAGAGAAGTGTGGTATATTTTTTGAAAATGAGCCGCGTTGGAAACCAGGATGGCGCCAATCCGCAACCCTGCCAGGCCGTAGGATTTACTGAATCCGGTGATGGTGATGGTTCTGCGTCTTGCTTCCTCATTTAATGAAGCAACACTGGTGTAAGCAAATGGCTTGAACACGATGTCGCTCCAAATTTCATCAGAGAGAATGAGCAAATTGTGCTTTTCAGCTACAGCAACCAATTCTAGTAATTCTGTTGGCGTGAAAACTTTCCCGGTTGGGTTGAGCGGATTACACAAGCAAATCATTTTGGTTTGGGGGGTAACCAGTTGCTCCAATTGGCTGAAATCAACTTTTTCAGTACCTGGAGGGATGGCAAAAGGGACGGCAATTGCCCCAACGGCCTCGACGGAATAACGAAACAGAAAATCAACAGGATCGAAAATTATGGCCTCGTCGCCCGGACTCAAAAAAGATTGGCAAGTAAGGAAAATGCCAAATGCGGCGCTATCGACGGGTAAAATGTATTGCGGCAAGTAAGTGACCCGCTTGATTTCTTGGTAATGTACCGCAAGCGCCTCCCGAAGTTCTGGTAATCCCTCTGGAGGGCCGTACGAAAAATAACCGTCTTTTGCATATCGTGCTACCGCTTCCTGGATAGGTTCGGCACAAGGAAAATCTGAATCAGCGGCAGTCAAAGGAATGACGCCATCGGGCAAAGTAGCCCAACGTAGGTTGTAAGCACGCTGCTTGAGCAGTGCCAGTTTTACAGTGTTCGAAGTAAACATTTTGAATGGACAATTGAATTTTCACTGCTATCAACTACCTACAAAGCAGTATTCGATGACAAAAAATGCCATTCAAAACGAATACAAACGCATGTAGATATCTCAAAACAGCTCAATGCACAAATATAAAAAAGAATCCACTACTTTAATAGTGGGGCAAAAATAAGTGTTCATTTTTCTTAGCCAAAGCATTAGATAAGACACTTAAAATGAACCGTTTACTCATCTAGCGCTTTGGCAAAATGAACACTTATTTTTTTATCGCCCCTTAGCGCAGCGGATTGCTAATTTTATTTTTGATCATGGCCATTTTACACTAAAGCTCAACGATTTAAACGTGCATTCTGGCAAAAATCAACCCGGCAATAGTTGCCTGGAAAAAACCATAGACCAACCAGGTTGCAATGATGGCCAATGAGATGTCGAGTGCGCTGAAAATCAGCACCATAATGGGTAAGGTGGCAATAATGACGTATACAAAGCCAAATTCCAATCCACGGAAAAACAGGTTTCCTACAAACAAGCCTTTAAACCTGTTCCAGAACCAAGCCAACGCAAAAGCCAGGATTACTGGGTGGACAAAATAAAAAATTTGCCGAGATTCATCGTCTACAAATACTGGATTGAAGTATTCCAATGCCACCGCTGGAAGCAAAATAGGCGTAAGTTGCAAACACAAATAAGCAAAGGCCAGCAAGACAATGCTCGCCACCAGGCCCGAGGTGAGGACTTTTTTCATTCAATGGTATTTTTGGTGAAAAAATAAATATTGAATGAAAGTAGGCCAGTTCGGGATTACTGGCTATGATATCCATCACTGGAAAGATTGGAATAAATCAGTCTTTCTAAAGCCGCTCCAACTCAACTCCATAGTCATACTGGAGATCTTCGTGCAACATCGGAATCACCTTGCGGATCCTTTCCAATTGCCGATCATAGAGGTTCTGGAGTACGGTGATTTTTTTGATGGAAGGCCGAAAAGCTTTCAGTTGGGCGCAAAAGAAAAGCAACAGTTCTACTTCGGTTTCTTTCTTGCCGGAATACCGAATGCTGGTTTTGACTTGGCGCAGAATTTTTCCTATCCCTTTTTTGATGTAGATCGAAGATTTGGTGTTGATCTCGGCAAATTGTGCGGCCATCTCTTCCTGGATTCTGAGAATGTAGGCCGTTTCGTCATCGGCCTCAAACAGCAGGTAACTGAGCAATTCCTTGGTTTCTTTTTTGAATTTGCTCAAACGCAAACACAACGCAACCAACTCGTAAGGCGATCGCTGCTCCAATTCTTTTTTTAAATCTTTTACGCTGGCCGCTTTCATTTATCTGCGTTTTAATCTGTGTAGCATCTGCGCGAAATGAAAATGCCCAGTAGTGTGAAAAAATTACTCAAATAAACAAACTTGAGCTCTTTACGGGAAAATAGGAAGTAATCAGCCCTATCCGAAGACCTTAAGTAATCCTTTTTTAAACAATTCCAGGTCTTCCATTTTGCCTGTGCTTACCCGACACCATTCGGAAAGTGGTAAAAATGGACGCCCCACTTCAACGCCTTGTCCCCGCATGTCGCGGATGACACTACTGATTTCTCTACCGGTTTTGAAGAACACAAAATTGGCATGGCTGCGCACATAAGGGAGCTTCAACGTTTCTAGCGTCTTATAGATCAGGGCTTTGCCTTCGGTGTTTTTCTGGAGGCTATACTTGTAAAACGTTGCATCATCAAGGGCAGCATTGGCGGCATGAAGTGCCAACATATTGGGCTCGTCTACTTGTACGGCTGCTATGCGCCGAATCAGGTCAGGCCTTGCAACAAGGTACCCAATGCGGATACCCGCCATGCCATAAACCTTTGAAAAAGTACGAGAGACAATGACGTTGGCGTTCTTTTTGACCATTTCCACCATGCTGGGATAACCAGGCTCGGTCACATAATCGATGTAGGCTTCATCACAAAAAACCACGGCACGCTTGGAAACCGAGGCGCAAAAATCCCGCAACTTTGCCGCAGGCAAAATACTTCCGGTAGGGTTATTGGGGTTGCAAAAGAAAACGAGACGGGTATTGGAACTGATCCGGCGCTCCATTTCATCGAGGTCAAAGGTCAGGTTTTCGTTGTCCATCACAGGAACCCGATTGACGTAGCCACCAAATGCTTCGGCGTAATGCAACATCGCCTCAAAAGTAGGGGTGCCAGAAATGACTTCTCCTTCAAAAAGGCGCAAGGCCAGGGCAGTGATTTTTAAGCCTTCTGTAGATCCAACGGTGAGCAGGATATGATCGGTGCTGACCCCTTCTTTGTCTGCTATTTTTTGCAATACTGCATCCGTTTCTTCCCAAGGGTAGCGGCATATCTTGTCGAATGCTCCGGTGATGGCTTTGCGCACCAGTTCAGAAGGCCCGTAAGGATTTTCGTTGGCGTTTAATTTGGCGGTAACCCCAGGTGGTAAGTTATGCAGAGAAGTTAAAAAATGCTCAAAGGAGGCTGCCTTTCCGGGAACACTCAGCAAAGGCAAGGCTCCAGTTGCAAGGCCAGCAGTGCGAAGCCATTGGCGGCGGGAAAGATTGGACATAGGTGATAGGTTAAATGGTTAAAGTTGTTCAGTTAGATGACTGGCTATAAATATAGAGAACTGGATGCGAATTGGCTGCATATTTTTGCGCTTAGGTCAAACCTCAGGGGAACTTTCCTCGCTCAACGCTGGTTCTGCGCTTTAACAAAACCGCCAAACCGTGGAAATCAGTTCCGAAAAATACCCGCGTACCCATCACTTCCCATTCTCGGAAGGAGCTGTCAATGATGACCGCATTCAGGACGAATGGCAGGACTTGTTGGCGCAGGAAATCGTCGTGACTGAAAAACTGGACGGCGAAAACACCTGCATCAAATCCAGCGGGGTATATGCTCGCTCACATGGAGCAGTAAACCGCAACCCTTGGGCCAAACCCATCTGGGAAATCTGGGATCGTGTAGGCAGATCCCTGCAAGACCTGCATCTTTTTGGCGAAAACCTTTACGCCATCCACAGCATCACCTATGAGCGATTGGACAGTCATTTTTACCTGTTTGCTGTACGCGACAATGGCCTCTGGCTGTCTTGGGATGAAGTGGAATGGTATGCCCAATTGCTCGACTTGCCCACCGTACCCTTGCTGGAACGCGGCACCTTTACGGCAACACAATTACAAAAAATCATTGCGAACCAACAAGCCCAGGGCAGTTGTTTTGGCGGCGAAAGCGAAGGCGTAGTGTGCCGCAATGCAGCTGCTTTTCCCGAAACTGAATTCGCGCAGCAGGTGCTGAAATACGTTCGCAAAAACCACGTACAAACCGATGAACATTGGATACGCAACTGGAAAAGAGCCCCTCTTTGGTTTGAACGGCCAGATTTTCAAGCAGCAAACCCCGAACTGGACGCTCATTGAGTCGCTGGACTGGGTACAACCCATGCGCGACTGCCCGCAGGAACCAGACTACCACGCCGAGGGCGATGTTTGGACGCATACCCGCATGGTCATGGAGGCACTGCTGGCACTTCCTGCTTTTCAAACCCTGGATGGGCGAGAGCAATCGCTGCTTTTTCACGCAGCACTGTTGCACGATGTAGCCAAACCCCAGTGTACAGTTATTGAAGACGGAAAAATCAGTTCGCCGCGCCACGCCAAAGTCGGAGAAAAAGTAGCCCGCGAGATCCTCTGGGATTGCGAGCTGCCTTTTCGGGAGGAAGTTTGTGCCTTGGTGCGCTTGCACGGCTTGCCGCTTTGGATCATGGACAAGCCCGACCCGATTCGGGCGGCCATATTGTCGAGTTGGCGGGTGCGCAACGAGCTGATTTTTCTACTCGCCAAAGCAGATGTTTTGGGCCGCATCAGTGCTACCCGGGATGAACTGATGTACCGCGCCGAGCTTTTTCGGGAGCTTTGTCTGGACAATCACTGCTTCGAGCAAGTGGCAATTTGGCACAACGAGCACAGCCGCTACCGCTATTTTTGGTCGGAGGAGACCTACCCAGTGGAAGTTTTTGACGATACGGCTTTCGAAGTCATTGTGTTGGCAGGCATCGCAGGCAGCGGCAAGGATACCTACTACGCCAAACATTACGCCCATTTGCCCGCGGTAAGCCTGGATAACATCCGTAAGGAGCTGAAAATCAAACCCGACGACCGCGATGGGCAAGGTAAAGTAGCCAGACTGGCTTACGAGCGCGCCAAAGAGTTCTGTCGGCGCAAGCAGTCTTTTGTATGGAACAGCACCAATCTTACCCAGGACCTCCGGGCTCGCTTGTTCAATGCACTGCGGGTATATGATCCCAAATTTACCATCGTTTACCTTGAAACTTCTCAGGAAAATATTTTCAGTCGAAGAAAAGAAGACATCAAAACCAGCATTCTGGAGCGCATGATCCAGCAATTGGATATGCCTTTGGTAGGTGAAGGCCACGAAGTGAAATGGGTAAAATAGACGCGGAGCAACAAGTCAAATAATTTCCGTTATTTGCGGTACGAACCATTCCACACCACCCATGCAAAGATTATTTCTGATCGCGTTGTTTTGTAGCTGTTTTGCCTGCCAGAGTCGGCCACAAAAAGCAGAACCTGCGATTTCTCCCAATGCCGAACTTTTTTATGCGAAGTACCCTGCTTACCGAGCAAACGGACTGGAAACCCGCCGGTTTAAAATCGAAGACATTGAGCCGATGATCAAGGCATTGCCCGCCCCATTCAAAGTCACCTTGGCAGGAAAATCCTTCCAAAGCCGCAACATTTACCACGTGAGCATCGGTACTGGTCCGGTGAAAGTCCTGATGTGGTCGCAGATGCACGGCGATGAATCAACGGCAACCATGGCCTTGATGGACTTGTTTCAGTTTTTGCAAAAAAAGGACGAATTTGATTCCCTGCGGCAGGTCTTGCTTTCCAAGCTGACTCTGCATTTCATCCCCATGCTCAACCCGGATGGTGCCAACCGCTTTACCCGCCGCAGCATGCAAGGCATCGACATCAACCGCGACGCCATGCGCCTGCAAACCCCCGAAGCACGCATCCTGAAGCGCATTCGGGACGAAACCAAGGCCGACTGGGGTTTCAACCTGCACGATCAAAACATTTACCTTGGTGCTGGCGTAGGGCCGTACCCGGCTTCCATTTCCGTTTTGGCGCCAGCTTACAACCTGACCAAAGACGTAAACGAAACCCGTGGAGACGCCATGCGCCTGATTGGTGCCATGAATCAGTTGTTGCAACGGCATATTCCCAAGCAAGTAGGGCGCTACGACGATGATTTTGAACCCCGTGCTTTTGGCGACAACATTCAAAAATGGGGTACACGCACCATCCTCATCGAAACGGGTGGACTCAAAGACGACCCTGAAAATCAGGAGTTGCGCCGCCTCAATTTTTCCATTTTCCTGACCGCACTGGAAGCCATCGCCACTGAAAAATACCGGGAGTGGGACTTCACAGCTTATGAAGCATTGCCCGAAAACCAAAACAATGGATTACACAACCTCGTCATTCGGAATGTGCAGGTACAACGTGCCGACAAGTGGTACAAAGTTGACCTGGCTTTCCGGCGGGAGGAAGTCAATACCGAAAACAGCCGCAAGTTTTTTTACCGCTCCACCATCTCCGAAATGGGCGATTTGTCCAACAACTTTGGTTACGAAGAATACAACCTGGAAGGCTATCAGGTCGTGCCTGGCAATATTCAGGCCGGAGTAAGAGCTAGTTGGGAAGAAGTGGCCAAAGCCGATCATATGGCCTTGTTGCGGCAGGGCATCACCGATGTGCAAGTCAGCAGTCGTTGGCCCGAAAGCCTCGAATTGAGCAAGTTGCCAGTGTTATTGATCCGCCCTCGCGACAATCCGGCCAACCCAGGCACCTCTGGTAGTATCAATATTGGCTCGAATGCCTCCTTGCTGTTGCAAAAAGAGGGCAAAACCGAGTACGCAGTTGTGAATGGGTTTTTGTACAAAATCCAGTAAGCGTGCAGCTTCGTAGTTTTTTTTCACCACCTTAGAAACCTAAGATTCACCTCAGAGATAGTAATGACTCAGGTGACCCTTAGGTGCCTGAAGTGCCTGAGGTGGTGGAAACAAGCAGAGAAGCTGCAAAAAGAATACTCAGCTTTAATTTATTGTGCCTTGGAAATTGAATGCGCCACCTTGCTAGCAAAACGCTGAATCGAAGCATCCTCCCAGCCCAACAACTCGGAAATGGGAATCCATTTGAATACAGCTTCATCAAATTTTGCCGATAAAATCATTTTGAAAACAAAGCGAAAATCGTGGTGGGGATGAGCAGGGAACTCGCCACGTGCCGGAATCTGATGCACATCGAGATCGATGGGTTCGCCCGTGACGACACTAAACGCCGTTACACTCAACCCGGTTTCTTCCATCAATTCACGAATCGCGGCTTGCAAGGTGTTGAAGTCCTGGTCTGGTTCTACATGTCCGCCAAATTGAAGCCAACGGTCTAGTTTCTGGTGATAGTGGAATAAGATATTTTCCTGAGCCTGATCCAACAGGATTGCCGATACCGTAATGTGCCCAGCTTGCAATTGTGGATCAAAAGGATTTTCGTGTGCCTGGATGAAAGCTTTGGTGGTTTCAACATGTGCATGCTCCACTTCGTCGGCAGCCAGGTAAGCTGCTAAAAACTCCAACGTAAATTGTTTTTGCTGTTCTACCTTCATCATCAGCGATAGGTTTTAACTTTCAGGTGTAAAAGTAGCAGAAAATATTTTGTGTGCTTTTAAACCTTTATTGAAAGACCTAGTCTAAATCTCAAATCACCAAACGCTGATGCAGCAGACCAAAACCAGCGATGAACAAATCCTGGGACTCATGCGAAACCCGGTTACCCTGGAAAGGGGGTTTCGGCTGTTGATGGATGCGTACCAGGATCGTTTGTATTGGCAGGTGCGTAGAATGGTAACGGATCATGAAGATGCCAACGATGTATTGCAAAATGCCATGGTGAAGGTATTTCGCAACCTCACGCAATTCGAAGGGAAATCGGGTATCTATACCTGGATGTACCGAATTGTGACCAACGAGGCCATCACTTTTCTCAACCAACGCAACCGCCGCAGTGCAACCTCGATTGATGATGCCAACATCAATCTGGCCAATCGCCTGCATGCAGATTCGTATTTTGATGGGGATGAAGCGCAAATTCGGTTGCAACAAGCACTTCAAACCCTGCCCGAACGCCAGAAGGAGGTGTTCAATTTGCGGTATTATGAAGAAATGAGCTACGATGAAATGTCTCAATTGCTGAACACCAGCGTTGGGTCACTCAAAGCTTCTTTTCACCATGCCGTCAAGAAAGTAGAACAGTTTTTTGCAGAATAAATTCAAGCTCAATAGACTTGGTGTAACGGGAGCGCTTGAGGTCAAAAATAAGGGATTTTTTCCCTGATTGAGGCTTATTTTTGAGTGCGCTCCTCGACTTCGCTCGGAGACCGGTCCCTGAGCGAAGCCGAAGGGACGGACGATAAAATAAACGAAAAGCAGGGAAAAAAGACCATTTTTGAGCCAAGCAGTCTCCCGTCACACCAAGTCTAAAAAAACATACACAAATGGAACGCCCTGATGATGATGTAAGGAAAGAGTTGGAGGAGCTCTCGCCTCGCCTGCTCAAAATAAAAGAGCAGGGGGAGGCATTCAGGCTGCCCGACCATTATTTTCAAATCCTGCAAGCTCAGGTTTTTGAAAAAATTCAGGCGGAAAAAAGCGCTGTTGGCATCAGACAGGCTTTGCCTGGATCGAATTGGCTCAATCAAATCATGGAGCAATTCCAGTGGTTGACCCATACACGCTGGGCGCTAAGCCTAGCTACGGTGGCTTTGTTGATAACGGTAGGCATTGGCTGGATGTACCAACAAAACCAGGCTACCAGTCAAAACCTGAATACTGAATTGGCTAAGCTAGATCAGCAAACCCTGGATGCGTACATTCAGGATAATCTCCACGAGTTTGATACGGAAACCTTGATGGAATTCGCTTCTAAAAAAGACAGTCAACTGAATTTTGACGAAATGAATCCAGAGGAACTCGATCAATACATTGATGAAAACCTTCAGGAATTGGATGAAGAAACCATCAAAGAATTACTCTAAGTAGTGGGGCAAAAACAAGTGTTAATTTTTCTTGAGCCAAAGGATTAAATAAGACACTTGAAATGAACCATTTACTTATCTAATCCTCTGGCAAAATGAACACTTGTTTTTTTATCGCCCCTAAACCGGCAAACGAATACAACAAAATGAGAAACTTGATCGTCGCATTAATACTGGTAGGCGCATGCTTGCACGCCTTGCCATCGCAAGCCCAACAACAAGACAGAGGAGAACGGATTCGTGCATTGAGAGTGGCCTACATTACCGATAAGCTGCAACTCACCCCCGAAGAATCCGAAAAATTCTGGCCAGTATATAACCAATACGAGGCTGAACAAAAACGCATTCGTCAAAAGTACAAGGCCGATTTGGATTTGAGCATTATGAAGGATGAAGACGTAGAACGCTCCATTACCGATCGGTTTGAGATGGAAGAACAAATCATCAAACTCAAACGGGATTACTTTCAACGGATGAAAAGTTTTATCGCGGTACGCAAAATTGCCCAACTGCAACGCAGCGAGCAGGAATTCAACCGGGAGTTGCTGAAACGCATTCAGGAAGCCCGCTTTAAAAAATAAAACAAAACGCCAATTTCTGATCCCGGGGGTTCACTCCTGAAATACTTCCGGGATCAGAAAATGTATTCGCAAAAAAATAATAGTAAAATAATCATAATTCGTTTTCAAGGCTTGGCATTTTTTTTGTTCGTATATGTCAAAAGATAAATAATCGAAAAGAATAAACTATTAAAGCACAAACAGTTAGATAAATTACCGTTCCCTCAAAAACAGCTACCGTTCCATTAATGCCTTTCACTTAGTTGAGCTAAAGTTCGGAGATCTGGGTAGCTTTTTGCTACCTTTAGCAACAATCCGCTTAAAGACTACAACTGTATCTTATGAGTAACCAGGCATTGATTGATTTAGTTACCGAATACGAAGCTTTATTGGAGCAAGGAGAAGCGTTTTTTCTTGACCAGGAAGCCTATCGCCATTTGATTGAACATTACCTTCACGACGAAGCTTATGAACTGGCTTTGGAAGTTGTAGAACGCGCCATTGATTGCCATAGTTATACTGCAGAATTCCTTTTGCGAAAGGCAGAAATTCTCATTCACGCTCATCAGGAGCGTCAAGCACTGGTTGTTCTTACCCATGCGGTCAAATTGGCCCCCAACGAAACCGAGATTCGCTTGTTGCGGGCGCAAGCACTTACTTATTTGGGCGATCACCTTGATGCCCATGAGCAACTGAACTACCTTCCTGAAGAACTGGATGCCTCCATGCTGGCAGAGGTGTACTTTGTTAGAGCGCTTATTTATGAAAACCAACAAGAGTACGATGCTATGTTTTTGGCGCTCAAGGAAGCAGCGGCTTATGATTCAGAGATGCGGCATTGTCTGGGGAAATTGATGAGTGCCGTTCAACACACCCGCAGTTATGAAGAGAGCATAACCCTACACGAGCAAATCATTGACGAAAATCCTTATTCCACCGTTGCCTGGCAAAACCTGGGGCTTTCTCATGCCTATTTGGGCAATTACGATGAGGCTCTAGAAGCCTTGGAATACGCTTACCTGGCAGATGAAAGCAACGAACAAGCATATCGAGATAGGGCTGATCTTGCTTTTGAGTTGCAACGCTATTCCCTTACGCTGGAGATTTGCGAAGAAATTCAACAGCTCTTTGGTGAGGAGGGCGACTTGCTTTTGCGGATGGGCCAATGTCACCTTCGACTGAGCCACCTTGATGCTGCCAAGTCTTACCTGAAGAAAGCCTTACAGCAGGATTCGCACAGTGACGAAGCGTATTTCCACTTGGGAGAAGCGGCAATTCTTGAAGAGAAATGGCAACTGGCCATTCATTATTGTAACAAAGCCATCGAAATCGACGATAACCGCGAGGAATACCACGCCACCATTGCTGCAGCATATGCTGAAATGGGGAATTACGAGTTGGCCGAAGACCATTACAGATTGGCAACGGACATCGCGCCCGAAGAGGCATCCTATTGGCAACAATATGCTCTATTTCTTCTGGAAACCGAGCAATTCGAAGCGGCGATGGACGTGTTGGAATTGGCAGAAGAAAGCAGTGTAGGCCCAGAATTGAGCTATTGTCGGATTGCCTGCTTGTTTGAAGTTGGCGATCGGCAAGAGGCGCTTCTTCAACTCAGTGAAGTGCTGGAAGAGGATTACGATTCTTATTTTTTACTCTTCAAAATGGCACCACAACTCCAAAAAGATTCAGAAATCGTTTCCCTATTGAGGGCATATTCTTGACGGCTATCAGCCGTCAGCTATCAGCAAGATGCGGATTTAGCTGATAGCTGATTGCTGACAGCTGATTGCTGATAGCTGATAGCTGATTGCTGATTGCTGATAGCTGATAGCTGATTGCTCATAGCTGATTGCTTTCTACTCCTTACTCCACTCCGTTCCCTCTTTCCCATCTTTCAGCACGATGCCAACCGCTTTGAGGACATCACGAATTTTATCCGCTGCGGCCCAATCCTTACGCGCACGTACATCCGCACGCATGTCGATGATGAGGTGCATCAGGCCATCGATGGTTTTGAAACTATTGTCGCTACCGGCAGCAACTTCATCTTGAAGTCCAAAAATGTCAAACAGGAAGGTGTGAAAAGTCGTCTTCAGTTCGGCAAAAGTTGCCTCACTCAATCCCTCCATGCTGATTTGGCCGCCTTTCCAACTGTTTACCCGACTGACAATTTCAAACAAGCGCGCCAATGCTTTGGGCGTATTGAAATCATCGTTCATTTCATTGTGTACCGAAGCGATGGATTCCCGAATTTCTTGATCTTGTGCCGTTGCCTCGCCGTTGCCACCGAAAGGCAAGACTAGCAAAGTTGCATAAGCTTCCATCAAGCGGCGATAGCCCTTTTCGGCAGCTTGTAGGGCTTCATCCGTCAAATCTAGGGTACTACGGTAGTGCGTTTGGAGCATAAAGAAGCGCACCGCCATTGGGCTGTATCCCTTCGTGATGTGCGCACTATTGCCGCTAAAAAGCTCCTCTGGCATAATGGAGTTGCCATCCGATTTGGACATTTTTTTGCCATTGAGCAGGAGCATATTGCAATGTATCCAGGTGTGGGCAGGGGTGCAACCGCAAGAACCGTAGTTTTGCGCCACTTCGTTTTCGTGGTGTGGAAACTTGAGATCGTTGCCGCCACCGTGGATGTCAAATGTTTTGCCTAAGTACTTGGTACTCATCGCCGAGCATTCCAAATGCCAACCTGGGAAACCCACTGACCAGGGTGAATTCCAGCGCATGATGTGCTCGGGATCTGCTTTGATCCAAATCGCAAAATCGGCAGGGTTGCGTTTTTCGTCTTGCTTCTTGAGGTTGTCGCGCGATTCGGAGATGAGTTCTTCGATTTTTCGACCCGACAACTGGCCGTAATGGCCACTTTCTTCTGCAAATTTGAGGGTATCAAAATAAACCGATCCATTGGCCACATAAGCATAGCCATTGTCCAGGATCTGCTGTACCATTTCAATTTGTTCGGGAATATGCCCGGTAGCGCGGGGTTCGATATTGGGAGGTAGCACGTTGAAAATGCGCATCATGTCATGAAAACCCACCGTATACTTGTGGGCGATCTCCATCGGCTCCAGTTGCTCCAGGCGCGCGCGTTTGCTCAACTTGTCTTCGCCACCGGTATCCACATCGCCTTCCAGGTGACCCACGTCGGTAATGTTGCGCACATAGCGCACTTTGTAGCCCAGGAATTGCAGGTAGCGGTAGATGATGTCAAAACTGACGAAAGTACGACAATTGCCCAAATGAACATTGCTATATACGGTAGGCCCACATACGTACATCCCGACTCTACCCGGGACAATGGGTTGAAAAACTTCTTTCTCTTTGCTGAGACTGTTGTAAATTTTTAGTTCGCTGTTCATTGGACTTATTTTTGCCGCCGCAAAAATAGAGAATTGTCTTAGTAACGCAGAAAAATAAACTTCCCGATTTTTTGCGTCAGACTTATAGTTTTATTACTGCAATTAAGGGGCGGTGGTCAGAAAAATGCACTTTGCCCCGCTGACAGTAAATCGGCGTAAATTGAGGGTCGGTAAAAATATAGTCAATGCGCAAACCAGGGATACGGCCAGCATAAGTAATGCCTATCCCTAAGCCTGCGGATAGAAAGGCATCTTTCAAATACTTGTGAATGGAATGATACGCGTAAGATTGAGGAATATCGTTGAAATCACCACACACGATTACGGGATAGGGGCTATTAGAAATATGGGCAATGAGCTCTTCAACCTGACTGGCCCGGTCTTGGGCAGCCCGTTTGAATTTTCCTAGAATACTCTTTACACTTGACCAGGTTTCTTTTTCCCGGATATCACCTGTTTCTACTACTTTGTCGGTCAGGTTGGTGATTGAGTTGGAACGCAGATGCACGTTGTATATCCGAATAATGCGGTCACCCACCTGAAGATCAGCATAGCGGTAGCCATTGGTGACCCCAAAATAGCGTGCCTCGGAACGCAGAATGGGGTAACGGGAAAAGATGGCCAGTTCTTCCCTTTTTTTCCAGGCAGCATGCACCAATCCATTCTTTTGACTCAATGCATCGAGATAGGTAGGGCCACGTTGGTCGTTGAACAAAAACTCCTGCATGCACAATACATCCGGCTGCTGGGTGTACACCAATGATTCAACATCTTTGGGATCAGCCGCAGTGTTCCGTTTATGGAAATTTCCAAAACCAAAAACGTTATAAGTCATCACTTTGAGAGTGGGCCCCGTTGCGCTGGTTGTTTGCCCAAAATGCAATCCAATAATGCCCATGAAATGGTTGAATCCCACCAGAATGACTCCTAAGGAGAGTAAGGCTTGCCATTGTCGCCGAAAAGCCCAATAGGCGACAAACAATAAATTAATAACCAGCAAGACGGGATAAATCAGGCCGAAAAAAGCAAATGGCCAAAAACGCGCCGGACTAACGAATGGTGCAAGGTAAGTCAACAACGTAAGAAAAACGATCAGCACATTGGCCCAGCGGATTAGTTTTTGCACGGGTTATTTTTTGCTGGCGTTGAATAGAAATTCTTTTTCCTCGGTACTTAAGTTTTCGTAGCCGTGCTGTTTTATTTTATCGAGTATGGCATCCAATTGTTCTTGGTGGCTCATGTTGTCGTACTTTGGTTGAGTACTGGTATTAGCGCCAGTGCGCTTGCTGGAATCCTGACGGCCAGCAGTGGTTTTTTCGCGAACTTTGGGGTTTTTATAAGCCACCTTGGGGCCACGAGGCGGTGGCGTTCCGTTTTTCCATTTTGACAAGGTCGCATTGATCCAGTCAAAAAAACGAATAAAAGGAAAGGCAAAATCATTTCCCTTCCGCAATTGCCAGGCATATACAAATCCAAATACATCGCCTCCTAAATGCGCGAAAAGTCCTCCCGAGTTGCCGTCTCCCATGGCAATGAAAGTAAGGTCTACAAAGATCAAAGTGATCACAATGAATTTGAGCTTTACATCGCCAATGAACAGCAAGCGAACGATGTAATCAGGGGCAACAACTCCAGAAACAACAACGGTAGCCATCACCGCCGCCGAAGCGCCTAAGGCCGAAGTAGGGCCTCTGCCTGCAAGCACGACTGGATCAAGAAAGTTTTCAAAAATGAAAAAAAACAAAGCGCCAACCAAGCCACCCAACAAATAAATAGGCAATACGCGCTTATTGCCCAGTAGATCGCCCATGATGCGGCCGCACATTTGATAAAAAAGCAAATTCCAGAGGATGTGTCGAAAGTAAAAGTGGGAAAACATATGGGTAATAAGCACCCAGGGATGCAACAAAACGAACTTCCAATCTGATGACATGGAAAGGTACTTCAGTACATTGGTGTAAAAAAAGTCCTCATTTGACCCCACACCACGGTACAAGAATAATCCAATGTTCCAAAGATTAATCAGTACAAACACACCGACGTTGACCAGGATAATGCGCGTCACCGCATTCCCGTAACTAAATTCCCGCTTTAAATCCTCCCAGATCGACCTTAACATGTTATTTTCTGCTTATGCGAATTTAATCCAAAAATAGAACGTTTTATCCTCATTTTAAAGGGCAGTTTTTGCCATTTGGTCAGTTTATAGCTTGCTACCGTACTTTTGCCAGTAAAGAATCAATAAAAAACCAAAAAGGGCGCCTCCCAAGTGGGCAAAATGAGCAACTCCTTTGCCAACATCAACAATCCCCAACCCAAAAAACAATTCTGCGGCAGCATAAATGAGCACAAAATATTTGGCGGGTAAAGAAATCGGCGGAAAAAGCAAGCTGATGATGTTGTTGGGAAACAGCATGGCATAACCCGCCATTAAGCCAAAAATAGCACCCGATGCCCCAAGCATAGGGGTATTGTCTACATTTAAACCTACTTCCAGGTACCGCACTAAGAGGTACAAAATCATGCTCCCAAACCCGCAAAAAAGGTAAAAGAACAAGAATTTTTTCGATCCCCAAAAAGCCTCCAAACTACTCCCAAACATGTACAACCCCAGCATATTCAGCAAAAGGTGGTTGATGTCGGCATGCATAAACATGTGCGTAACCAACTGATAGGGATGAAAAAAATCGGATGTAGGATAAAACAGTGCCAATATAAAACGATCAGGATTACCCCACAGGTACCTGGTTGCAAAATACATCAATACATTGATGATCAATAAATTCTTTACAACATCGGTAATGCGCATCATGACGTAAAAGCTTCAGCTGCTTGGGTCTGGGCAAAAAATGCAGTCGACCTCAACAGTCTTGTGTTATTCAAAATGTTTTTGTAAATCATCCAGTTCGTACGTAACAAAGCATTTTTTGCCAAAAGGACTGCGAAACGGCAATCCACAAGCAAAAAGCTGATCAATCAGCGATTGCATCTCCAGTTCGCTGAGCAATTGCCCCCGTTTTACGGCAGCAGTACGCGCCATCGATCGAGCAATGCTTTCGCGGGTATTCAGTTGCAATTCCAGTCCAATTTTATGCTGTTCCAGCAAACTTTCCAAAATGCTGCGTTCGTTTTGTTTTCCCGCCAATTCTGCGGGAACAGCGTTGACCACAAAAGAATTGCCCCCAAATTCCTGTACATCAAACCCCAAAAGACAGATTTCTGGGATTAGGTCTTTGAGTATTTCCGTATCGTTGGGGCTAAAATTCAGCGTCATCGGAAACAGTTGATGCTGCGATGCGGGCTGCCTTTCTTCCATCATGCCCAAGTATTGCTCATACAAAATGCGTTCATGCGCAGCTTGCTGATCAATGAGCATAAACCCCGACTTGATTTGACTGACAATGTAGGTGCCATGAATCTGATAAGGCGTTTTGCCCTTTTTGACCAAAGGCTCATTGGGGTTGGCGCTCGAAGTAAGTTCATCGTTGCTCCAGGTACTCCCAATGGTCAGGGTATGGGTGCCATCCAGGTTGTCAATTGCTTCAGAAGCATTGATTTCTTCATCGGTACCCCCCAAATCCTTGTACAACGATTGCCAATTGCGCAGGTTATTTGCTTCGCGGCGCTGTTCGGAGTTGGTCTCCTCCCTGTCTCCGCTGTAGTTAAATTGTTTGGGTTCGTCGGTTTGCCAGGCAGCACTGTTGCGGGCGGGGGTCACGATGGGTTTGTCCTGATCCATCTTGTTGGTGATGTAGGGTAATTTTAAGCTCAATTCCTGCTCAAAATCCAGTGAGGGCATCACTCCGTGTTGGCCCAGGCCATGCCGAACGGCCACTTTGAGGTAATTGTACACCAGGCGATCGTCTTCAAACTTGATTTCCTGCTTGGTCGGGTGCACATTGACGTCAATCCTGGCGGGGTC
>NZ_JBBAKG010000009.1:20208-44810 GCF_040403615.1 Haliscomenobacter sp.
GTTTGACAAGGCTCCTGTGATTTTACTTTAGAGCCTTCGGCCAGCAGCAGTGTGCCCATTTCGCTAGCGTGGCGACGGGTACGCAACTCCACTTGTGCCACCGAGGCAATGGAGGCCAGCGCTTCGCCCCGAAATCCCATGGTGCGGATGGCAAATAAATCGTCGGCACTGCGGATTTTGGAAGTTGCGTGCCGCTCAAAAGACATGCGTGCGTCGGTTTCCGACATGCCACAGCCATCATCGATGACCTGTATCAAGGTTCGCCCGGCGTCTTTTACTATCAATTTAACGTTCTTGCTGCCTGCATCTACTGAATTCTCCATCAATTCCTTGACTACTGAAGCAGGTCGTTGAATCACCTCGCCAGCAGCAATTTGATTGGCAATAGAGTCGGGCAGTAGCTGAATCACATCAGCCATAAGTTTTTTATCTTTTACTACGTGTTTAAATGCAAAGGGCGATCAAAAAATAAGTGTTCATTTTTTCAAAGGATTAGATAAGTAAATGGTTCATTTTAAGTGTCTTATCTAATCCTTTGGCTAAAAAAAAATGAACACTTATTTTTGCCCCACTGCAAAGATAAATTTAAACAATTTTTAGCAAGAAAAAGGTTCTCACCAGATAGAAATTAAAACGCCCAATCATCCAGTTTGGGGGTTTTGTAAGTCAACTTGGTGATGGCGCGTTGTTTTTGCCGCTCCAGAATCAAGCGCCCCAAAGCTACATGGGCCGGTTCATTGGCCAATGGACTAAGGGCAAAAAGAATTTTCCCCTCATCAATGTCCAGTCGGTACATGTAACTGAGAAGCAGGTCTTTGTTTTCCTCAATCATCTCGGCCACCCGATTGGCAATGGCTTCGAGCAACTCCGCTTCGATGAGGGAACTGGTTTTGACCAGGTCAAAGTCCTTTGCGATCAGGCTCCTGGTTTGTTCTAAATGGTCTTCTTCCATGCTGATTGCTATTCGTTTCCATAAATGCTCAATCCCGTCACTTAGCTTTTAACAGAAATTTGGTCGCGCAGTTGTGGATTTCGAAAGAATAACGCAAAAAACAGCGCGGTGCATATCCCTACACTGCCAGGCACTAACCAAACCGCCGACCAGGTAATTTTATCACCAAAAGTATGCCAACTGACCACTTCGCCTGCAATCAAAGACCCAAAAAATGCGCCCGTCCCGGAAATGACCAAAGCCATAAATCCCTGGGCGGTGCTGCGCAAGGAAACCGGTACTTTTTCGTCGATGTAAATTTGACCAGCCAGTGCCGTAAATGCCCAGGCCAGACCATGCATGGCCAACCCAATCCACACCAGGGCAGGCAAGTCAATACCGCCCCAATACAGGAGCATATACCGGATGCCCCAGGCAGAAACACCAAGGAGAATCACTGTTTTGATCCCAAAAATACGCCGGGCATAGGGCAGCAGCAAAACAAATAGAATCTCGGTAGCCTGACCAATCGACATCATGGCCGCAGCGTTGTGAAATCCCTGGTCTTTTAAGTACGAGTTGACAAAACTGTAGTAAAACGCATTGGGGATACAAACCAGGGTCAGGGTAATAATCAGCACCAGAAAACTGCGGTCGCGCAATAGCGTTCGGCCAGTAGCCCAAAGATTGGTTTTTTCTTTTTTGCCGGGCGGTGGGGTAGCGGGCAGGGTCAATACATAGATGCTTTGCAAGATGGAGGCAGTGGCCGACAAGCGCATGGGCAAGGTGGTGGTCTCCAGATCCAGTCCACCTACACACAATCCGGTTGCAATCCAGCCCAGGGTACCCCATACCCTGAGTCGGGGATAATCGCGGGATGGTTCAGGAATGTTGTGAAAGGTCATGGCCGTTGACAAGGCAAAAGTGGGCATGTAGCAAATGGCGTACAGCACCATAATCGGGTAAAAAAACGCAAACTGATGCAGCGTGCTGAGGGCAAACATGAGCAGCCCCCCCGTAAAATGCAAGACGGCCAAAATGCGCTCCAAACGGAAATGCTGATCGGCGAGGCGCCCTGCCCAAAAAGGGGAAACTACGGCAGCAATGGCGGTGGTGCCATATACCAAACCGACTTCGCGCCCGCTGAAATGCAGGGTTTGGAGTAGGTAAGTTCCAGTGGTCACCGTCCAGGAACCCCAGATGAAGAATTGAAAGAATTGGAAAAGGGCAAGACGGAGGTAAAGCGTGGTTTGCACGGTGCGGTTTTTGCGGGGCGAAGATAGGGATTTTTTTTAGCTGTCAGCGATGAGCTGTCAGCTTTCAGCCGCTAGCCCTGGAGGATTTCGTGCCGAAACAGGCAGCGCAAAGTCAACAACTTTCCGCTGCCCGCTCTTTCCAGGAACGATCCATTTTCCCGACGTCGGGAAAATGGTCAGCTCCTACTTCTTAAAAATAAACCGCGTCATAAAAATCCCCTGTGATTCTTTGTCGCCGCCAAAATTGCCGGGCACAACCTCTACCAGTTCGTAGCCATCGGCGGTATTGCGGGCCAGCAGGTCGGCGATGCCTCGGTTGTTGTCTTGCAGGTTTTTGAAGTTGATCCCGGTAAGGCTGAAGAGGTTTTTGATGTCTTGCTCGGTGGCGGCGCCATCGCTGTCCATCGTGGTAATTTTGGAGCGCCCCAGGTTGCCGGGTACAACGGATTCAACCACGGTTACTACGCGCCATTTGGATTCAGTGGGTTTCTCTGCTTTGGGGCTCAAGGCCATGAAAAGAGGAATGGCCAGCAAGAGGGCAAATGCGAGGATTACAGACGTTTTTTTCATTGGAAATGGTTTTTATTGAGAGATGAGTGAATACCTGTGCTACCCCTACGTTAAGAGGATGGCCTTTGCGGGCAAATGCTCTGGTTTGCCCATGCCCAGCAAAAAACCACCGCCCCCTGCACCGCAGAGTTTGAGGGCAAAATGCCCCTCGTCTAGTCCTTGTTGCCACAAATCCTGGAAGGGCCGGGGAATCATGGGCTGCATCAGTTCTTGCTGGAGTGCACTGATTTGTTGCCAGCGGGTGTACAATTCAGTCCACTGTGCTTGTTGAAACACCTCAATCGCTGCCTCGGTCACCGGGTTGAGTTGGGATTGGATTTTTTGCTGGTAATCACTGGCTTTGCACCGATCCAAAAACAGCTTGACCCATTCTCCGGTGCTGCGGCTGAGTCCGGTATCCAGCAAGAAAAATTGAAACCGATCTTCTGTATTCGGCCAGGCCGGCAAAGGGATGGATACGATTGTTCCATTTGCGCGCAACAAAACTGGGCGATTCAGGTAGATGATCAGTGGGTCGGTGCCCGAGCTTGCGCCGTGGAAAAAAGACTCCATTTGGCCCAAAATCCGTTTCAATTTGGGATAGTGGGTAGCGTCTTCTCTATCGATCGGATCCAATGCATAGCGGGCATACAAAGCGGCGCAAACTGCCCCTGAGCTGCCCGTGCCATACCCATCGGGGATGTTGCTGCGGAAATACAAACCCGCTTGCAGATCACTTGCAAAACGAGTCAAATCAAGCTTTGCGCCCAGCAAATCTTCTGTTTGTAATCTGGTCAAATACTGGCTCCATTCCGGCAGGCTGCGTTGCAAAGCAGCAGCGTTTTCTGCTGCTGTCCAGGCCCACTCGCCCTGAAACAAAGGCAATGGCATTGCCAATGCAGAAGAGCCTTGCAAGATGGTATGCTCGCCGAAGAGTAACAATTTGCTGGAGAAAATCATAGGCCTCAAAAGTAAAGATTAGTGGGTTTGGATGCAGGAAATTAACTTTTTGGAAACAAAAAGATTGGTGACTAAATACCAAAAATAAACTTCTAAAAACAGACACAGGATCAAGTTTTATGTAAACCACACAAAAAAAGCCCCGCCACGGTTCACACCGGGCGGGGCCTTTTTTACTTCCATCAGGATGATTTATTCCTGATCTTCTTTATTTGCTTGGTTCTGTTGTTCGAACTGCTCTTTCAATGCAGCCAATCCTTCCAGGTCACCAAGAGTAGAACGTTCGATGCTGTCCTGCTGTTTTTTCACGGCAGTACGGGTTACTTTGCGCTCATCGTCTTTTACTTTCTTCACTTGCTCATCGGCCTCGCGACGGATGTCTTCGAGGTAACGCAAGTGAGAAACGAGGATGCGCTTATCGTCGCGGTTGAATTCAATCACCTTCACAGTCAGTACTTCGTCTACTTCAGCGAGGTTGTTGTCATCTTTGCGGATGTGCTTGATCGGAGCAAAAGCTTCCAAACCGTAAGGCAATTGTACGATGGCACCACGGTCGTCGCGACGCAAGATGGTAGCCTCGTGGTAAGAACCTACAGGGAATACGTTTTCGAAAGTATCCCATGGGTTTTCTTCCAATTGCTTGTGGCCCAGTGACAATTTGCGGTTGTCTTTGTCGATATCGAGGATTGCCACGTCAATTTTCTCACCAACCTTGGTAAACTCGGATGGGTGACCATAACGCTTCGTCCAGCTCAAGTCGGAGATGTGGACCATGCCGCCGATGCCTTCTTCCAGCTCGATGAACACGCCATAAGGAGTGAGGTTTTTGACCTCGCCAGTGTGGCGGCTGTTGAGTGGGAATTGGTTTTCGATTTCGCTCCAAGGGTCTTGCGCCATTTGCTTCAGCGACAAAGACATCTTGCGCTCATCGCGGTCAACGGTAACAACTTTTGCAGAGTATTCCTGGCCCAGTTTGAAGAATTCGCGTGCGTTGATTGGTTGATTGCTCCAGCTTACTTCTGAAACGTGGATCAAACCTTCTACGCCCGGTTGAATTTCCAGGAATGCGCCGTAATCTTCGATGTTGACAATTTTACCCTTAACGATAGAGTTTTCAGCGATGGTATTGTCGAGTACTTCCCATGGGTGTGGTTGCAATTGCTTCAAGCCCAAAGAAATACGCTTCTTGTTTTCGTCGAAGTCGAGTACTACTACGCTGATTTTCTGGTTGAGGCCCAATACTTCGCTTGGGTGGCTGATGCGGCCCCAAGAGATATCGGTGATGTAAAGCAGACCGTCTACGCCGCCCAAGTCGAGGAACGCACCAAAGTCGGTGATGTTCTTGACGATACCTTCCAAAACCTGGCCTTTTTCGAGGCTGGCAATGATGGCTTCGCGTTGTTCGGCGAGGTCGCTTTCGATGAGTGCCTTGTGTGATACGACGGCGTTTTTAATGGTTTCGTTGATCTTAACGACCTTGAATTCCATGTTTTTGCCTACGTATGAATCGTAATCAATGATTGGCTTGATGTCGATTTGTGATCCAGGAAGGAAGGTTTCCAAACCGCTGCAGTCTACGATCAGACCACCTTTGGTTTTGCTGATAACCGTACCTTTAATCACTGTACCATTTTCGTAAGAATCTACGATGCTTTCCCAGGCGCGGAGCAGTTTTGCTTTGCGGCGAGAAAGTACCAATTGGCCACGCATGTCTTCCTGCTGTTCTACGTACACTTCTACCAGATCGCCAATTTGGAGGTCGGGCATGTCGCGGAATTCAGAAAGCGGTACCAAACCATCAGACTTGTAGTTGATGTCCAAAACCACGTCGCCACCGTGTAAGGAGGTTACGCGACCTTTTACGATCTCACTTTCTACCACAGCATTCATGGTAGATTCGTACTGAGTCAGGTATTCTTTGGTGGTATCCTGAGTATAAACGGCGCCACCTTTGTTGGTGATGCTCCAGTCAAACTCATCGTGTGCAGTGTTGGGGTCGAATTCGGTGTTGAAAAGCAATTCGATGTCCAATTCATCTTCGTCATCGTCTTCCCCACCAGTAGTGGTTTCTGGGATCAAATCAACGTTTTTGATGATCACTACTTCGGCAGGAGCAGCTTCTACTTCTGGTTCTACCTCTACAGCAATTTCCTCATTGCCTACTTCTGCTACTGCTACAGCGGCCAGAGTTTCAACAATTTCGGGAGCAATTACAGGCTCTACTGCCTCCACTGCAACCAATACTGGAATGGTTTCTACTACTTCTGCTGTTTCTTCTGCAGCAGCAACTACCTCTGGAATGGTTTCTACTACTTCTGCTGTTTCTTCAACGGCAGCAACCACTTCTGGAATGGTTTCTACTACTGTTTCCGTTTCTTCAACGGCAGCAACAATTTCGCTGCTGGTCTCTGCTGCAATTTCTTCAACTTGCGCCTCGGTATCGAGTTGTTCTTCAACCTTCTCGATCTCGTTTGTTTCGTCAATCATAAATAGCATTTCTTCCCACGAAAGGTGGAATTTGGTTATGAATTAAAAATTTGAGCCGCAAAGGTAGAATTTTCAATTGAGAATCAAAAGGATTGGACGCGAATAATTACGGCGGGAAAGGCTATTTTGAAGCGAAATCTTACTTGTAGAATAAGTTATTTTCAAGCAGGGGCGAATTTTGGGTAAATTTCTATTTTTTACTCATCTTTGCACGCGCAAGTTTTCATTCACTCAAAACTGCATAAACAATGTCTGAAATAGAAAACGTCGGCCGGAAGGGATACTGTGTACTGTATTTCTTTATCTTCTTCATGTTATTCATGGCGATGCTGGTTTACCTGTACAATCGCAATAGTGATTTACTGCCGCCGCAGTAGTACGTTGAAGGGGTCGCCTAGTTGAAGAGTTGAAAGTTGAAGAGTTGCCAGTAGTCCAGCATTAGGGCTCTAATCTTGAACTGCCTACAACTCTTCAACTTTCAACTTTATTCTCCTGAGTAAATCTCTTCGATCAGCCCACTGTATTTCTCTAAAATTACCCTACGCTTGAGTTTCATGGTTGGTGTTAGTTCGGCCTCGGTTCCGTCAGACTTGACAGGCTCCCATTCTTTGTCCAAAAGGCGGAATTGCTTGATCTGATCAATGTGACTGAAGCTTGGATTGATTTGATCCACAATAGATTGAAACTTGGCGATCACTTTGGAATGATGGATTATTTCGGAAAATGTAGTCCAGGCAACTTGATTCTCTTTGCACCAATCCTTTAGGGCGGTTTCTGCTGGAACGATCAGGGCGGCCACAAATTTGCGTTGCTCGCCAAGAACCATCATTTGTTCAACCAGGAAATTTTCCCGAAACTTGCTCTCAATTGGGGTAGGAGCTACGTACTTGCCACCTGAGGTTTTGAGCAGTTCTTTTTTGCGATCGGTGATCTGCAAAAACTGCTTCCCATTGGGCCCTTCTACCAGTTTGCCTACATCTCCGGTGCAAAACCAGGTTTTGCCATTGATGGTTTTCATCACTGCATCGGTAGCTACGGGTTTGTTGTAATACCCCATCATTACGTTAGGCCCGTGGGCCAAAATTTCTCCTTCACCAGGGCGGTACATGCCATCGGATTCATCAATAAAAATGTCAACCTCGTCAATCATGCCGCCTACTGTGCCCAACAAGGCACCTTTCGGTTCAAAAAGGTTGAGGGTTAATACGGGAGATGTCTCGGTCAGGCCGTAACCCTCCCGAATCGGGACACCTGCGGCAGAAAATACCTGAGCAATTCGGCGTGGGCAAGCAGCGGCTCCGGTGGTAATGCCCTTGAGGTTGCCGCCCAGGGCAGCCCGCCATTTGCTGAAGATGAGGCGATCGGCAATTTTCCACTGAATGGCTTCCCATCCTTTGGGCTGGTATTCGTAATGGTAGGCTTCAGTAAGTTTCAAGGCCCAAAAAAACAGTGTTTTTTTGAGGCCAGTCAGTTCGAGCCCGCGGTTGTAGATGCGTTCGTATATTTTTTCCAGCAAACGGGGAACTGTGGTGAAAAAATGGGGCTTTACCGTAGCCAAATCGCCGCTTTCTCCGCCCAGGTTGTCTGTACCAGTGAAGACTACGGAAATTCCGCTGAGCAAATACAGGTAAATCACTACCCGCTCGTAAATGTGGCAAATGGGCAAAAAGCTCAACGCCGTATCGCCCTGCTTGAAGGGAAAGGCACTGCGCCCCGCCTTGATGTTGCTGATGATGTTGTGGTGCGAGAGCATTACCCCCTTGGGTACACCGGTTGTTCCTGAGGTATAAATGATGGTAGCCAGATCATCGGGTTTAACCAACGCAGTCAACGCATCAACCTCAGCTTGCCCTTCGTCGGAAAAGATTTCTTCCCAGAAAGGCTGTCCGTCTTTTGGATCAAAAGAATAGACGTTTTGTAGCGAAAGCACTTGCTCTTGCGCTTTTTTGACTTTCTCGTACAGATCTCCTCCTCCGACAAAGCAAAGGAGAATCTCCGCATCGTTGAAGATGTAGGTATAATCCTCGGCAGTAATGGTTGGATAGACCGGGACGTTGATTGCGCCGATCTGTTGAATCCCCACATCCAAAATTGTCCATTCCGGGCGGTTTTGGGTAACGGCTACCCCGATGCGGTCTCCTTTTTTGATGCCCAATTTGAGTAGTCCACGACTTACCTTATTGCCCAGGTCAATTATATCTTGGGTACTGAAATATTTCCATTCCCCATTTATGCGGTATCCAAAAGCGCGTTCCAAAGGAAACTTTGCTGCCTGATAATGAATCAGGTCACTCAATCTGGTAGGTTCCATGAAAAAAGTTTTCAGCTGTTTTGCAGAATTATCCTCTAATATAAACCCAATATTAAAAGATTGTTTGGATTTTCTGGATAAATTTGAACATTAAGTAGAAAGCTGCAAATGTCCTGTCCTCAGAGCGGGAATCATTTGCAGCCTTTTATTTGAGTCAGGTAAAGTCGGTTTAAGGATTTAGGATGCGCAAAAAGCGCTTTTCATCTTCCAATTCGCGGTAGAATTCGAGGATGAAATCCATCACATCTTGTTGGGTGAACTTGTCAAAATGAGGGAAATTTTTGATGAAATCCAGGATCGCCGGTTTGGAATTCAAAAATTGCTTGCGCAAAATCATTCCTTCGGGAGCATTTACTACCCCTCCTTTAAAATAGCGCTCGCGAACATTTTGGATGGGCAAGGATTCGTGTGGAATGGCATAAGGCGCATTGACCAAGCCAGAGTAATCAAAATCGTAAGGTACGGGGATTACCTTTTTACTGGTGATGTGTTCAAAAAAACGCGAATTGTGCATATTGCCAAACGCCCAATCGGTATTGCCAATCATGTATTCAAACAATACGAAATTCAAAAAATGTTGCCGGGCAAATTGTTTGGAGTCTTTGGGGCGTTCGGCCATTTCCAAGCTCGCCAGTCGATCTGCCACCTGGTCTTCGTCTTCCACAATAAAACCAATTTTCTCGATGACCTTGGTCGGTGAATTTGTGTCTACGAGGTTGATTTTGAGTAATTTGGCCCTAAAACTTGCAGATGTTAATTTGTTGTACAAGCGATAGGCCATGAATTCTTTGTAAATAAACTGCTCAAAAGAGCCGGAGGGTTTGCATTCCCATACAATTTTCATTTCATTGAACGGCAGCATGCCTGCATTGGTGAGGTCAGCCTTTTTGATTTTCAGTTTAAGCGGAGGATGTACGCAGATCTCTTTACGGGTTTTGCCGCGAGGCTTTACTTCGGCATTGTAGATTTTCTCTTCTCCGGCTTTGTTTTTGTACTTGAATACAGCAGGTTGGTATTTCTCGTCGGCCTTAGTTCGCATTAAGTTTTTAAGATCCGTTTCAAGGCGCACTTCCAGAATGCCAATGCTGTCTTCTAGCAACAATTGATCCAACCAACTAATGGAATCACCATGGGGTCGAGCAGGTGTAGCTGTTGATTGGGCAAAAATCAGCACAGGACAGCACAGTGTAAAGGCTAATAGGCATAGCCATTGGGTTTTAAGGTGTTTTAGATTTCTCATACGTCAATTATAGGTAAAGTTCATTAATGGCTTTTTCATGAGTGGCTAAAATGCGCTTGCGGCGCAACTTCAGGGTGGCCGTCATTTCTCCACTTTGCTCCGTCCAGGGTTCGTACAGCAATAAAAATTGCTGCACCTGCTGATAGGGAGGTAGCTGCTGATTGAGCCGCTCCAATTCTTCCTTAAAAAAACGCAATACCCTTGGATTCAGCACCATGAATTGCGGAGCAGTCCAATGTACTTTCTGGGTTTTGCACCAGGCTTCCAGGTGATCAAAGCGCGGCACAATCAGTGCAAACGGCGCAGATCGACTGGCACCCCCAACCAGGCACTGGCTAATGTACTCCGAGCCGTACAAGGTTTTTTCAACGGCCTCTGGGGCGATGAATTTCCCTGCTCCGGTTTTAAACATGTCATCCTGGCGGCCTTTGAGTTTCACAAAACGCTTGTGTACCCAAAATCCAATATCACCCGTGCGGTACCATCCATCACTGGTCATTACTTGTTGGGTGGCTTCTGGTTGGTGGTAATACCCCATCATGACGTTTGGTCCTTTTACTTGCAGTTCGCCAGCGCCATCCTCATCTGGATTCACAATGCGTACTTCTACTCCTGGAATGGGTATTCCAACTGTACCAAATCGAGCACCACCAGGTTCGAATCGATTGAACGCAATCACTGGTGATGTTTCGGTCAGGCCGTATCCTTCTCTTACTTTTATGCCTGTTGCTGAAAAAAGCCGTCCTAATTCTGGATTTAACGCTGCTGCGCCCACAATTATTCCCTCCATATGCCCACCAAAAGCCCTGCGCCAACGGTTGAAAACAAGAATCCGGGCAAGGGTCAAACGCAACCAATACCCAAAAGGTTGCCGAGTTCCATCGTGGTAATTTTTGCCCAGCTTAACGGCCCAATCCATGATTTTCTTGCGCAGCAATGACCTATTTCTTGCATGTGCGATGATTTGTTCGGCCAAGCGCTCTACGATCAGCGGAACTGCCGTAATGAAATGAGGCCGAACTTCCCGCAAACTGGGCATGATCTGGTCTTGTCCATCTGCATAGGTCACCGTAGCGCCTACTGCAATATACGTGTAAATCACCATGCGCTCAAAAATGTGGCTCAAGGGTAAAAAGCTGAGTACCCTTGAATCACAATTGACAGGTATAAGCGCGATGGTCGATTTGATGTTGCTGATGATGTTTTGATGTGAAAGCATAACCCCTTTGGGCCGGCCAGTAGTTCCCGAGGTATAAATAATTGTTGCCAAAGCTGTTTCGTCGATGAATCTTCTTCTTTTATCAATTTCGTCCAATTCAGTACTGGTAGGCTCCGACATGAGCTCCAGTACACAAGGATTGATTTCGGGCAAGGGATAAAAAGGTACAATCCACTTCAAATCAAGCGATTCCGCCTGTAATTCATGGATGCGGAAATACAATTCTTCTGTATCGGTAAAACAGGCCGAGATACCCGCATCCTGGAGGATAAAGCGCAATTCATCCTTGCCTGCGGTGGCGTGAAGGGGTACTACGATGACGCCAATTTGCTGCATGCCCAAGTCCAAAAAATTCCAGTAAGGACTACCATGTTTGGCAATGATAGCCGCCCGGTCACCTGCTTGTAAGCCCATTCGCAACAAAAATGCGCTAACTTGATTTATCTTGTGGAGGCAATGCTGGGTGGAAAAAGACACGCGTTGCCCCTGCCACTTATAGGTCAAGGCTGCTCCATTGGGAAAACGAGCATCCTGGTATCCGAAAAGGTCGAAAAGGCGGCGGTAATCCATAATTGGTATATAACCTGTTTTTTACAATAAGAACAAAATAAAGTTCTTTTCCTTGGATTTACAAAGTAAGAAATTTTTTAAATACCATCCCAATTTGCAATAAAAATGAACCATTTAGAAGACCTGCAAACGACATTACTTTTGGGAACGGATCGATCTTCACTGACCGATGGGTTACAGGCATATTTGCAAGAGCAGGGTCTAAATGGACAGGAATTGCCTGCAGAAATGGCTGCTGAAGCACTGGTTTTGCACCGACAATGGACAAGGGCAGGTTTTTTGATTCCGGTTTGGACGGAACCCATTCCACAAATACAATTGCAGCAAGCAGAAGCCGAGTGTAGTGCAGAAGCTGCACACTGCTTGCAAGCCATTTTGGACGGCAGGTATCCGGATGCCCTCCCCGAATGGGTTAAATTGCTGCTGGCGGCCCAACAGGTATTGCCCCGCCAAGCCCTGCCAGCTTTGTTGCAACGCTGTACTCAAGATCCCGCCTTGTGGGATACCCTAAAACCCGCAGTCGGGGAGCGCGGCCACTGGCTGATGCTGCAACACCCCTTGTGGATCAAGTTGAGTACGCCCAACCCCGATCCCGGAGCTTGGGCAACCACTACCGGCCCAGCAAGGCTTTCGTTGTTGCGCAGCATCAGGCAACAAAGCGCGGCACAAGGCTTGCAATTGCTGCAATCCACCTGGCTAGACGAAGACCCTGCTCAAAAGCCAGCATTGCTAGAGGGCTTGAGCATTGGCTTAAACAGCGAAGATGAAGGGTTTCTGGAAGTCTGTCTGCAAGAGCGCCGCAAAGAAATCCGACAGATAGCTGCGGAGTTATTGGCCTGCATCCCGGGGGCAGGGCTAATCGATCGGTACCTTCAATATTTGCAGGAACGCATTGTGGTGGTGGATCAAAGAATAAATGTGAGTTTGCCGGAAGAGATTCCTGAAGAGTGGCGCAAAGATGGTGTAGAACCTGGAAGCAAAAGACCGTTTTCCCTGACTCAGCGCAGTGCCTGGTTGTTTCAACTGATCCGAAGATTGCCCCCAGGGTATTGGCAAACCCATTGGGGCTTATCCCCCCAAGAGGCAATTGGCTTATTTGCGCAGCAAGATCGAGAAGAGAGCTGGGTACAAGCCCTGACCGATGCGGCATTGCTGCACCAGGATCTCGTTTGGCAAGAAGCGCTAGCAATCTGGTGGCTCCACCACGAACAAGCCAGCAGTTGGCAAACTTCCACTGGCCGGCATTTGTTGCAACAATTGCCTGGGGCGATTTTACAAAAAATACTGGTTCCTTATTTGCAAAAGCGCCCGTATTTACTGGAAGATGACCACGTCGCTACCTTTATGCTCTGTGCCACCGACGAAGCCTGGAGTGATGAACTGAGCCTGGCGGTTGTCCAACCTTTGATGCGCTATTTGGCCGGGGGAGACAATCCGTTTTGGAACATTTGGCATTATGCCCGATTGCTCAAAGCCCTGGCTTACCATTGCAACACTGGGCTATTTGAGCAGCTCAACAACAATTGGGTCATTGATTCAGCCTTGGGGCAGCGTTGGCAAGCGGAAGTAGAACGCATGCTGGCCGTGATCCAGTTCAGGGCTAAGATGATTGCAGCATTTTAATACTTTTAATTTTTTGCGTCAGACTCAGTGGTTAATTCTTCGTTAAAGTAAAGCGCCTCCGTTACAAATCGGCTAATTTTGCAAAAGCTTGATTTTAACATTTGAAGCAATCGTTGCACCAAAATACAGGTGTGCTTCGTAACTTGTAACCCGGGACTCAAGGTCTACACTATTTGTACAAGGATGAATAAAAGAGCAATTTGGTTAATCATTGGTTTGATGAGCGCGGCAGTATTGGGCGTTATATTGGTTCAAATCGACCTGATCCGTACCTCCATGTCTGTCAATGAGGAACGGTTTGACAAAAACGTACAAGAAGCATTGGTGAAAGTAACCGAGCGCCTGGAAGATTTTGAGCGAGAATACTTTTTTCGTTCTTCGGTGAATGGCTTCATGATGGCCTACCAGGCAGAACAGATAGCGACTGCTCGCCCCAATGGCGATAAGTTGAAAGAAATTGACAATGCAGAATTGGAAGGAATTCCCAGCTTTGAGCGCCAGTTTTACATCCACATTATGACCAACCCTGGCCTTACGGAGTTGTTTAACCAGGAAAAAAACATGCGTTCGGTAGAAGAGCGAATCAAAGCCAAAGATCTGGACTTGGCTATTTTACAAGAATTCGGAAAAAGAGGCATCAATCCCCAAAACAGCAAATTCAAATTTCATTACGGCATTTGGTCCAATGAAAAAAATGGCATGGTCATTGTAGATGGACACTATGTGTTTGATGACTTTGGCAACAAAGAACCGGTGCCAACCCTTGGAACGTCCAATTTGTACAATCCAGATTACTCTGTACCGGTTTTTCACAGTGTCAAGATACCTCCGGGCGAATTGCGCGTTTTTTTTCCCAATCGCACCAATATTATTTTGAGTTCATTGTGGAAAAATGCGGCGGGAACTGCGCTGTTTGCGGCCATTATTTTGTCTTGCTTCGCCTATACCCTGACAGTCATTTTCCGCCAAAAGAAACTGTCGGAAATGAAAACGGATTTTATCAACAACATGACCCACGAATTCAAAACACCAATTGCGACCATCTCACTTGCTTCCGATTCTATAGTTACGCCCATCATTTTGAACAACCCTGAAAAAGTCCAACGCTTTGCCAACATAATAAAACAGGAAAATAAGCGTATGAATAGTCAGGTGGAGAAAGTTTTGCAAATGGCCTTGCTGGACAAGCGTGACTTCTCCCTTAAAATGACGGAAGTAAACGTACATGAAGTTATTCAGGCTGCAGTTGAAAACATAACCTTGCGTGTAGAAAAACGGGATGGAATTGTAAAAACTGCACTCAATGCAAGCATGCCGATCATTGAAGGAGACCTTACCCACGTGGCCAATGTGATCAACAATCTCTTGGACAATGCAGATAAGTATTCGCCCGATGAACCCGAAATCAGCGTCAGTACGCGCAATGTTTCCAACGGTATTGAGATAACCGTACAGGACAATGGGATCGGAATCAGCAAAGAGGCAAGAAAACAAATTTTTGATAAATTCTACCGCGTGCCTACGGGCAACTTGCACGATGTCAAAGGCTTTGGACTGGGCTTAAGCTACGTCAAAGCCATGATGACGGCACACAAGGGAGCAGTAGAAGTTAAAAGTGACCCCGGAAAAGGCAGCAGTTTTATCCTGACTTTTCCATTTCGAGTTGAAGCATGAAAAATTTGGGATTTTAAGGTTTTGAATTCGCTTCTCTACACTTCGGCTTCGCTCAGTGACCGGAGTGTAGAGAAGCGAATTCAAAACTCTAAATCCTAAGCAAAAAAATACGCTTATGGCAAACAATAGTATTTTACTTGTAGAAGACGATCAGAATTTTGGCGATGTACTGCGTTCCTATCTGGAAATGCACGACTACGATGTGACCTTGGCCAAAGACGGTGTAGAAGGACTGGAAAGCTACAAAAAAGGGCGTTACGATCTTTGCATCTTTGATGTAATGATGCCCAAAAAAGATGGCTTTACGCTGGCGCGGGAAATCCGGGAAAAGGATCGGGAGATGCCCATTGTTTTCCTTACCGCAAAGACCATGAAAGACGATGTACTGGAAGGTTTCCGCATTGGCGCCGACGATTACATCTCCAAACCTTTCAATTCTGAAGAACTGCTTTTTCGCATTCACGCCATTTTGAAGCGCAGCCAAAGCAAGCTGGAATTGAAGGATGAAGTGAAAGAATTTTCCATCGGTAAATATCACTTTAATTTTCCATTAAGAATTCTTACATTTGCAGAAAGTGGTGAGGAAGAGAAACATAAGCTCTCTCCAAAGGAAGCTTCGTTGTTAAAAATGTTTGCTCAAAACGTCAACGATATACTTCCCCGCTCAGAAGCCTTAACCAAAATTTGGGGTGAAGACAATTATTTCACCGCTCGCTCTATGGATGTATTTGTGACCAAGTTGCGCAAATACTTACGCAGAGATGGCAACATCGAAATCGTTAACATTCACGGCAATGGATTTCAATTGCTGGTGAAGTCGGATCAAGAAGCATAAAATAGTTTTTGGGATTATGATTACGGCTGGGGAGTCATTTGGGCTCACCCAGCTTTTTTTGTGGGCATAAAAAATGGGTTACCTTGATTCAAGGCAACCCATTTTTATTTAAAAATTAAGCTTCGGTTTTACAACTTCTGCTTGATCTCAACAATCTCGTATGCTTCGATCATGTCACCTTCTTTGATGTCGTTGTAGTTCTTGATGGACATACCGCATTCCAAACCAGATTTCACTTCTCGCATGTCTTCTTTGAAACGTTTCAAGGAAGCCACTTCGCCGTGTGCACCTTCGCGGGTTGGGAATACTACGATGCCATCGCGTACCACTCGGATGTGGCTGTTTCGGGCAATTTTTCCTTCTGCAACCAAACAACCGGCAATTGTACCAATCTTGCTGATTTTGTACACCTCGCGAATTTCCACCAAACCAGTGATTTTTTCTTCTTTGGTGGGTTCAAGCATCCCTTCAATGGCCGCTTTAACCTCTTCAATGGCTTCGTAGATGATGGAGTAGGTTTTTACTTCAACACCTTCCCGTTCTGCCAGTTTGCGGGCAGTCAAGGATGGGCGCACCTGGAAGCCAATGATGATGGCGTCCGAAGCGGAAGCCAACAAGATATCGGATTCGATGATCTGACCCACTGCTTTGTGGATCACATTCACCTGTACAGATTCGATCGAGAGTTTGATCAAGGAGTCGGCCAAGGCTTCTACAGAACCATCCACGTCCCCTTTCACAATCAAGTTCAATTCTTTGAAGCTTCCCAATGCCAAACGACGTCCGATTTCGTCCAAAGAAATCCGCTTGGTTGCCCGGTTGGCTTGCTCACGGGCAATCTGAGAACGTTTGGTTGCGATTTGGCGTGCTTCCTGGTCGTTTTCGTATACTTTGAATAAGTCTCCCGCTTGCGGGGCACCACTCAAACCCAATACCATGATTGGAGTTGCTGGGCCTGAAGCGGTCAAGCGCTTGCCACGCTCGTTGAGCATGGCCCGTACTTTACCAGAAAACTCGCCAGCTACAAAGGTATCACCCACTTTGAGGGTACCATTTTGCACCAGCATTTTGGTTACATAACCCCGGCCTTTATCCAGGGTTGCTTCCAGTACGGTACCCGTAGCTTTGCGATTTGGATTGGCTTTCAGTTCGAGCAATTCTGCTTCGAGCAAAATTTTCTCCATCAGTTCAGCAATACCTGAGCCTGTTTTAGCCGAAATATCTTGAGATTGGAATTTACCACCCCAGTCTTCCACCAGGATGTTCATACCCGCCAATGCTTCTTTGATCTTTTCAGGTCTTGAGCCTGCCTTGTCCACTTTGTTGATGGCAAAAACCATCGGTACTCCTGCCGCTTGTGCGTGGCTGATGGCTTCCCGGGTTTGAGGCATAATGCTGTCGTCCGCTGCGATGATGATGATCGCAATATCGGTTACTTTGGCACCCCGTGCGCGCATCGCTGTAAAGGCTTCGTGACCAGGAGTATCAAGGAAGGTAATTTTGCGTTGATCTTCCAGTTCCACTTCGTAGGCACCGATGTGCTGGGTGATACCCCCGGCTTCACCAGATACAACGTTGGCTTTGCGGATGTAGTCGAGCAAGGAAGTTTTACCGTGGTCGACGTGACCCATTACCGTGACGATTGGCGAACGATCATGTAGATTTTCAGGAGCATCTGGTGCTTCAATTTCTTCACCGACCTGGTCTTCAACCGAGATGAATTCAACTTCATGGCCAAATTCTCCAGCTACCAATTCGATAATTTCAGCATCAAGACGTTGGTTGATGGAAACGATTACACCGAGGCTCAAACAAGTGGTGATTACTTCGGTAACCGCTACGTTCATCACGCTGGCCAATTCAGACACCGAGATGAACTCGGTTACCTGCAATTTGCCACCTTCCGCTTCTTGCTCCAGGATTTCCTGGCGTTCACGGAAACGATCGCGTTTATCTCGCTGCAATTTTTGGCGTTTTTTCTTTCCTCCACCGGAAAGACGCGCCATGGTTGCCTTGATCTTTTCTTCTATCTGACGTTGAGAAACTTCACCGCTTTCCTGAGGTGCGGGTCGGTTGCCCGTTCCGCTACCCCCTTGTTGGTTTTGAGGCCGTGGGCGGTTGTTGTTGTTGTTGTTATTATTGTGGTGGTTATTGTTGTTGTTATTGTAGTGACCACCGCCCCCCTGTTGGTTATTGGGACGCTGACCACCCTGGCCACCACCTTGGTTGTTGTTATTGTTATTATTGGTGGTATTGTTGTTGTTTCCACCACCTTGACCCTGACCTTGGCCTTGTTGTCCTTGTCCTTGTCCCTGTTGACCTTCCTGGCCTGGCAAAACCTTTTTGCGTTTGCGTTTGCGCTTTTTCTTGGCGTCTTCAGCCGCTGAACCACTTAATGGTGCTCCACCTTCTGTTTGAGGCCTACGGTTTTGGCCTTCACCAACAGGATTGGGTTGACCGGTAGTGGGTCGGTTGCGGTTATCGCCACCAGTGTTGGGTTGGCCAGTATTGGGTCGGTTGCGGTTATCGCCGCCGGTATTGCCCTGTCCATTGTTTGGTCGGTTGCGGTTGTCTCCCCGGTTGTCGCGGTTTTGATTGCCACCGGGATTGTTTCCACCAACTTGACCCTGACCCTGGCCTTGTTGACCTTGTCCTTGCTGACCACCCTGGCCCTGACCTTGAGGCGCGTTGCCACGGTTGGGATTTTGGCCAGGTTGATTTCCTCCTCTGCCACGAGGTTGTTCTTTGGGTTTTTCTTTTTTACGAGGACGCTCAAATTGGTTGGTATCGATTTTTCCTAAAATCTTCAGACCGCGCAATTCTGGTGTTTCTGCCCGAATAAAATTCCCTTCCTGAACCACAGGTGGTTGATCCCCTTCCACCGCTTGAGGGGTAGCAGGAACTCCTGGAGTCGTACTCTTTGGGGTTTCGCTTGAAGGCTTGTTGATCACTGTCGCTTGTGGTTCGAGATTTTTCTCTTTAACGGGATCTTGAGTTTTGATCTCCACTACCGGAGCAGCAACATTCTCACGCGGAGCAGCTTTTTCCTCGACAGGCGCGGGCGTTTCTTCCTTGCGCTTATTGGCGGGTTCATTGGTTTTTTCAATGCGCTGCTTTAAGCGTTCGCTCAAGTCAATTTTCCCAAGCACGGTTGGTTTTTGCAGCTTAACACGGAAGTCTTCGCTTACCGGGTCCTTTTTAGGTTCGCTGTCCTCTTCATGGACAGACTTTTCTTTGGTAGGAACAGCTACCTCAGCCATTTCAGGCTTGGGACGCGCAGAGCCAATATTGACATTTTTGGCGGCGTCTTTGATTTCGATTGACTTTTGGAACTGTTTTAGCAATTCATCATACATCGGATCGGTAATCTTGGCATTGGGCTTATTCTCAATATCAAACCCCTTACTATTGAGGTGATCCACAATAGTTGCCGTACCGACATTCAAGTCCCTAGCAATCTTAACTAAAACTCTTGACATTCGAAAGATTTAGAAAACTGGCACAAAGATAAGGGAAAACCATTGAAATTAAAGCAAATCCGATTTTTACACAGATTATCTTACAAAAAACGCTTTTGAATGGTTTCCCCAGAAAAAAACGAACCTCCCTCACAAGGATTAAAGGCTGCGTTTATAGAAAAAGTTCCACAAAAATCAATTATTCTCTCCTTCTTCAAATTCAGCGGCCAGAACTCGGAGCACATCTTCGATGGTTTCTTCTTCCAGGTCGGTGCGACGCAACAATTCGGCTTTACTCAAATTGAGTACGCTTCGTGCAGTATCACAACCGATGGCTTGAAGGGCATCGATGATCCAATCTTCAATTTCATCGCCGAATTCGTCGAGATCAACATCGTCAATTTCGTATTCTTCAGTATTGTTGCGGTATACGTCAATTTCGTATCCGGTCAGTTGGCTTGCCAATTTGATATTGGTACCACTCTTGCCGATGGCCAATGACACCTGTTCCGGTTCGAGGTAAACGTCGGCGTGGTTGGTCTCGGTGTTCAGTTCAATCCGCGTTACTTTGGCCGGAGTCAAAGCACGTTGGATGTAAAGGCTGGCATTGTTGGTGAAGTTGACAATATCGATGTTCTCATTGTTCAACTCGCGTACAATACCGTGGATGCGCGACCCCTTCATCCCTACACAAGCACCAACCGGGTCGATGCGATCATCGTAAGATTCTACAGCTACTTTGGCACGTTCTCCAGGGAGGCGTACAATTTTTTTGATGCTGATCAAACCGTCTTCGATTTCGGGTACTTCTGCTTCCAGCAATTTTTCCAGGAAGGCATTGTCTGTTCTGGACATCACTACGATGGGCGAGTTGTTGCGCAATTCTACCCGGCGAATGATGCCTTTGACCATGTCTCCCTTGCGGAAAAAGTCCGCTTTGATGGTTTCCGTGCGGGGCAATACCAATTCATTGCCTGTAGCATCGTCAACGACCAAAAATTCCTTCTTCAGGATTTGGTGAATTTCACCAACGATGACTTCACCTATGCGTTCAGAGTAACTCTTGTAAACTTCGTCTTTCTCCAGTTCCATGATTCTGGAGATCAAGGTTTGGCGGGCGGCCATAATGGCGCGGCGACCAAAATCCTCGAGTTGTAAACGCTCGTAGCATTCTTCTCCGATTTCATAATCTTCATCAATCGCAAAAGCTTCCGAAATGGAAATTTGTGCCCGATCATCGGTTACTTCACCATCGGGTACAATTTCTCGTACCCGCCAGAGTTCCAAGTCACCGTTTTGTGTATTGACAATAACGTTGAAGTTGTCGTCTGACCCAAATTTCTTTTTGATCAAGGTACGAAATACGTCCTCCAGTACCCGCGCCATTGTGGGGCGGTCAATGTTTTTCCCGGCTTTGAACTCCGAAAAAGTGTCCACCAGATTCATCGCGAAAAAGTTTATGTGCTTCGGCTGCACCGGTCACCGAGCGAAGCCGAGGTGCCGACACTTCGACTACGCTCGGTGACCAGTGTAGGTAAAGCACAATTTTATGAAAAACTAATCTTTACAATTGCTTTGGAAATGTTTTCAAACGGAATAACCGTTTGTACAATCCCTTTCATGTTCTTTTTTCCTTCTTTCCATTTTATTTCTTGTTCAAGAACAATGGATTCAGGATTCACTTCTTTCAAAATCCCTGTTTTCGATTCGCCTACTTTAAGGCTTATTTCCAGGGTTCGACCAAGGTTGCGTCCGTATTGACGGATGAATTTCAGTGGCCGGGTAATTCCCGGAGAAGAAACCTCGAGGGTATACTCTGGGCCAAGCCATAAATTCGTATCCAGGTGTCCTTCCAAAAAACGACTGATGCGTTGGCATTTTTCAAAGGTCATTCCTGAATCACTGTCCACGAACACTTCCAACACCTTTTCTGGTTGCAGGTTGATTTCAACGGTAAAACAGTCTGCAAATTCAGGTTCCTGGTATTTTTCCTGCAACAAGGCTTCAATTTTCTCAGTACTCATTTCTTGCTTGTATTTTTTTCAATAACTTTCTGAAAACACAAACAAGACATTAGACCAATCCAAAAAACTGCTCGTGCCAGAAGTTATAAGTATGACGCAAAAAATTACTTCCCGATTTTTTCAGAGGCTTTTGAATGGGAGCTCACTTGAGATGAACCGTTCTGCTTCCTATTCAAAAACCAAAATCGGGAAGTTAATTTTTCTGCGTTACTAAGACGCAAAAGAGGGAACCGTTTTCGGTTCCCTCTTTGTAGTGTTTTTTCCAACTTGGGTGCAAATATAGGCAATATTTTTGATTCCGAACAGTTTTTGTAGCGACATGGTTTATTTTTTTATTTTTCAGTGTTTTCAGAAAAAAATGAAAAATAAATCTCGCCTTGTAAAACCGACGTTTTGTAATTTTGTTTCAAAGTTGTGCTTGAACGTTTCCCAACTCAGGGCACACCATTTCATCGCAATGCAAACCATTGTCCATGCATACTGAAGATTTATTGCAACGAGCGCTACAGTTCGATTTCTTATCCGCTGCGGAAGGTCAATTTTTATTCGAAAATGCGCCTACTGCCGATCTGATGTATGTTGCGCATCAATTGCGCCGCAAGCAAGTGCCAGGCAACCACGTCACCTGGATCATTGACCGCAATTCCAATACTACCAATGTGTGTCTGGCGAATTGCAAGTTTTGCAATTTCTACCGCCGTCCGGGTCATGGCGAATCTTACATCACCTCGATAGAAGAGTACAAGCAGAAAATAGAAGAAACCTTTACCTTTGGCGGTGAGCAATTGCTGCTGCAGGGCGGGCACCATCCTGATTTGGGACTGGAATACTACACAGGCTTGTTTCGGGAATTAAAGGCCTTGTACCCCAACCTAAAATTGCACGCACTCGGGCCACCGGAAATAGCCCACATCACCAAATTGGCCAAGTCTACGCACTATGAAGTGCTAAAAGCGCTAAAGGAATCTGGCCTGGATAGTTTGCCAGGAGCTGGCGCTGAAATTCTGGACGACCGGGTACGTCGCCTGATCTCCAAAGGAAAGTGTGGTGCGCAAGAATGGCTCGATATCATGAGAGCTGCGCACCAGTTGCATTTGACTACTTCGGCTACCATGATGTTTGGCCACATCGAGACCAACCTGGAGCGCATGGAGCATTTGGTGAAAATACGGGAAGTTCAATCCGAAAAACCCGCCGATGCCAAGGGCTTCCTGGCCTTCATTCCCTGGCCATTCCAGGATGAAGACACCATTCTCAAAAAACTCAAACGCGCCCGCAACACCGTCACTGGAGATGAGTATGTGCGCATGATTGCCATCAGCCGAATCATGCTGCCCAACGTGCTCAACATTCAGGCTTCCTGGCTGACGATCGGGAAGCAAGTAGCACAAATTTGTTTGCACGCCGGTGCCAATGACTTTGGTAGCATCATGATTGAAGAAAATGTGGTTTCGGCAGCTGGCGCGCGCTTCCGCTTTACGGCGCAAGGCATTCAGGACGCCATTAAAGAAGCTGGTTTTGAACCCAAATTGCGCAACCAGCAATACGATTTCAGGGAATTGCCCGAAAATATCCTGCAGCAAGAACTGAATCGGGTAGAAATGATTGTAGATTAAGTTTAAAAGTTGAAGAGTTTAAAAGTTGAAGAGCATTTACAGGGTTCGTAGCAGATCTATCTCTTTTCAACTCTTCAACTCTTAAACTTAAATCGGATAGTATGAAAAAAACACTTTTACTTTCTGCCCTGCTGCTGCTGGGTGGCAGCCTCCTTTTTGCGCAGCAAAAAAACCTGAAAGCCCTGGTTGGCGGTACGCTTATTGACGGCTATGGAAGCACTCCATTGCGCAACAGCGTGATCATCATTGAAGGGGAAAAAATTGTCAAGATTGGTCAAGTTGGTCAAATCGAGATTCCGAAGGATGCCGAAATCATCTCTACGGAAGGTATGAGCCTCTTGCCGGGGTTGTGGGACATGCACGTTCACTTGATGATCAATGGCCACAGCGATTATACCCATTGGGACAAAACCTATCCCAAAATATTCGGCAGCGTGATCATGCCCGCATCGGCCAAGCAGTTGCTGATGGCCGGGGTTACTTCGGCTCGCGATTTGGGTGCGCCGCTGGAAGAATCCATTGCCGTGCGTGATGCCATCAACAAAGGAACCCTAGATGGCCCTACCATATATGTGTCTGGCCCATTTATCCAAAAGAAGCCTTACCCTGGCACGGAATTGTTTCGCTGGGGAATTGAAGGCGCTGAAGACGCCCGCAACAAAGTGCGCAAATTGGCCAAAGCGGGTGTAGACTGCATTAAACTGATCGACCACGATCAAATGACCATGGAAGAGGTGAGCGCAGTGATAGACGAAGCCCACAAAAACAACCTGAAAGTAGTAGGCCATGCCCACCGCCCGGAAGAAATCCGCCGAGGACTGAAACTTGGAGTTGACTGTTTTGAGCACACCGGTCTTTCTTCCGCTCCGGACTACCCCAATGACATCCTCAATCAAATCAAAGAGCGGACTGCTCAAATGAACCTGGGGCCACTGTACTGGACTCCTACTATTGAGGGACTATACAATTACACCTATAATCGGGATAACCGCGAGAAGCTGGATGATCCTTCCTGGCATTTGGGGCTACCCGATTCCATTATTGCCGACATTCGGGAATCAATTGAGCATCCCGATCGCTTGTCATATTTCCAGCTCACGCCCATTCGGCAACCTACGCTGGCCAAGAAATTTCAGCAGCTCAAAGAATCTGGGGTGGTGTTATTGATTGGAACCGATAGCGGAATTCCCATGAAATTTCACAGCCAATCCACCTGGAATGAACTGGACGTATGGGTGAATCACCTCGGCGTGGATCCGATGTATGCCATTCGTGCGGCTACGTACTGGCCTGCCCTGTTTCATGGGGTAGCGGATAAGGTAGGAACCATTACCGAAGGAAAATACGCCGATATTATCGCCGTACGAGGCGATGTGCTGCGCTACATCAATTTATTGCAAAATGTAGACTTGGTGATCAAGCACGGAAAACGGTACAAATAAACCAAAGAAAAGGATAGGGTAGTGGATCTGAATCCGTTACAACAAGTCTATTACCCTATTTCTCCTTCTGGCGCTTCTGGGCGCTCCACATTGCTTACTTCAGTAGTGATCACTTCAGGCGTCACCGTTTTTTCTTCTTCTTTCTGATAATACCGGAAAAAATCCCGTTGAAAAATCAGGATATTCAATACCCCGCAGGTAATGGATACATCGGCGATGTTGAAAACTGGCTTGAAGAAAAAGTATTCTTTCCCCCCCAGCCACGGCATCCAAGCGGGGTAAATGCCTTGCCAAATCGGGAAGTACAACATATCGACCACCTTGCCGTGCAGAAAGCCCGCATACCCACCCTCGGCAGGAAACAAAGTGGCCAGCCCACCATGAAAATAAGAAGGCGAAAAAATAAG
>NZ_JBBAKG010000009.1:44910-102204 GCF_040403615.1 Haliscomenobacter sp.
CGGCAGGAAACAAAGTGGCCAGCCCACCATGAAAATAAGAAGGCGAAAAAATAAGACCATAAAAGGCGCTGTCTAGGATATTGCCAATGGCACCCGCCAGAATAAACCCAAAACTGGCCAACACGCCAAAGCGAATGCGCTCGCGGATGAGTTGACGGATGAAATACACCAAAAAGAAAACAGCAGTAATGCGAAACAGGCTCAGGGCCAATTTGCCATATTCGCCGCCCAAATCCCAGCCAAAGGCCATGCCATTGTTTTCGACAAAGTGCAAAAGCGCCCAATTGAGGCCAAGGATCTGGGTTTCAGCCCCGTACTCCATATGGGTTTTTACCCCGATCTTGAGTGCCTGATCGATGAGTAAAACCAGAAAAACGAGAATACTAACTTTAATGGATGGTTTCAAGGCAACAGTTTTAGTTTTCATCCTCTTCCTCGTAGGATTGATCGCCTTCCAATTCTTCGATTTCATCCTCCAGGTCATCCTCCAGGTCATCGTCCTCTTCGATTTCTTCTCCGATTTCGTTTTCAGACTTGATCTTACTGCGGCGCACCAGGGCATTGGCCCGATCTGCAAAGTATTCCTTGCGGTTCTTGGCTATTTCAATGGCCATAAACAGTGCTTCCCGGAAAGAATCGGGGTCTGCTTCATTCTTTCCCGCGATATCGTAGGCCGTGCCGTGATCTGGAGAGGTGCGTACCGCGCTCAATCCTGCCGTGTAATTTATCCCATTCCCGAAGGCCAAAAGTTTGAAAGGAATCAACCCTTGATCGTGGTAGATGGCCAAAATGCCGTCAAATTTTTTGTAGTACCCAGAGCCAAAAAATCCATCAGCCGGATAAGGCCCCATGGCCAACATGCCGCTTTTTTTGGACTCAATGATGGCCGGACGAATGATGCGATCGTCTTCATCCCCCAAAACGCCCCCGTCGCCAGCGTGTGGATTCATGCCCAAAACGGCAATCGTAGGGCGGTCGATTCCGAAATCTACGCGCAGGGTTTCTTCAAAAGTGCGCAGTTTGCGGGCAATCAGTTCTTTGGTTACTTTACCAGCTACCTCGCGCAAGGGAAGGTGGTTGGTGGCTATGCCGATGCGCAAACCTTCACTCACCATCAGCATCAGGCTTTCTTTGCCATTGCCCAGTTCCTGAGTGAGGTATTCGGTGTGGCCTGGGAAAGGGAAATTTGCCATTTGCATGGCTTCCTTGTTGATCGGAGCGGTCACTAGCGCATCGATGTATCCTGCTTTCAATTCTTTTACGGCACAATCCAGGGCCATGTAAGCATATTTGCCGCTGACATCGGTGGGTTTGCCCAAAAGAATGTTGACGTTTTCTTGCCAGCAGTTTACGACGTTGACCCGATCGGGGAAAACGCGTTCTGCATTGCGAATCTGTTGAAACAGAAAATCAATTCCAACGATGTTTTTGTGGTAAGAAACGATCTTGGAAGACCCGTACAACACGGGTACGCAAAAGTTGATTATTTTGGGATTGGCCAGGGTTTTAATGATTACCTCCAAACCAATGCCATTGATATCACCGATGCTGATGCCGATTTTTAGTTTGTCCAGTTTTTCCTGGCCTACTGCTTGTTCATTCATCACAGTTAAATCCTATGGGTTGTAAGCACTGAAAATTCATCTCAATACTTATTGCTGTAAAATTTGATAGTTTTGCAAAGTAATGGTAAAAAAATCAGAAAATTGTTTTGAAAGCTAAAAAATCCTTCGGGCAACATTTTCTCAACCGGGAAGATATTGCTGAAAGCATCGCCAGCAGTTTAAAGATAAACGACAATGTCGAGCATCCTGTTTTGGAAGTAGGGCCTGGAAAAGGCATGTTGACCAAATATTTGCTGGAAAAGCACACTAAGCTGAAAGTAGTTGAAGCCGATGAGGACATGGTAAGCTACTTGCAGAAACACTATCCGCAATTGCAAAACCAGATCATCTCGGGAGATTTTCTAAAGGTAGATCTCGGAGCGGTGTTTGAGGGGCGGGAATTCAGCCTGATTGGCAATTTTCCCTACAACATTTCCTCCCAAATTGTTTTTCACATGATCAAATTCCGGGCTTGCGTACCGGAGATGGTTGGGATGTTTCAAAAAGAAATGGCCGATCGCATCATTGCCAAACCTGGGGGCAAGGATTACGGGATCATCAGCGTACTTGCTCAAGCGTATTATGAGGGCAAAATGTTGATCAACGTGGATAGAACTTGCTTCACTCCACCACCCAAAGTACAATCGGCAGTGATTCGTTTGGAACGCAAGGAAAATCAGGATTTGGGCTGCGACGAAGGGCTTTTTCGGCAAGTGGTGAAAACTTCGTTTAACCAAAGGCGCAAGATGTTGCGGAATACCTTGAAACCGTTGTTTCCAGAAGGCAGTACTGAATTGGAGGATGTGTTCTTTCAAAAAAGGCCGGAGCAGTTGGGGTTGGTGGAGTTTATTGAAATAGCCAACACCTTGCAAAGACTTAAGAGTTATTGATATGTAAAAATTTATACATGTTTTAAAAAAAAACTGGTCTATTCTTTGTTGTTCTAAAAAAAAATTATTTTTTACGTTTTTTGGTTTATTTTTATGGGGTATTACAAACCCTTAAATAATGAATTTCTCCGCAACCCTCCTAACTTGTGTCATTTCACTTTCCCAGCTGCCCCTACAGTTGGGGGCTTTTTCTCCATATAATAACCATCCAATTATTATTGCCGACAATCACAAATATTTGGGTGGGAAAAAAGTGGATATTGCCTTTAAGCCCAGGGTGTTGCAAATACTCTTCCGTCCGGAAGCATCAAATGATAAACCTATTTACGAAATTCAGTTGATCGGATTAGGTGAGCCCTACACAACCACCGACCCTGAAGCTCGCTTCACTTTTTTGCCTGGAGGGAACCATCAATTTAAGTATCGCATCTTTCAGAACGGCATTTTTTCTCCCTGGCACACTCAGGAAATCAATATAAGGCGTACCATCAACGAGATGCCCTGGTTTTATCCAGCATTGTTGATTTACCTCATCCTAGTTTTGGGTGCAATTACTTATTTCTGGATCATCTACAACCTGCGGCAAAGACTCAAATTTCAAACCCTGCGGTCCAAAATTTCTGCAAACCTGCACGACGAAACGGGTTCTACCCTTTCCAGTATATCTCTTGATTTGGGGACGCTGGAAAGTTTGTTGCCGGGCGGTAACGAAAAGCTGCTCCACTTGGTCTCCGAAACCCGCAATACTGCCGAAGAAGCCATTCTCAAACTTCGGGATACCCTTTGGAGTATTCAACCTGAACATGATGATATGCTAAACTTAGGTGGACGGATTGGGCAATCAGCGGCCAAAATGTTTGCTTTCAAAAAAGTGCAACTTGAATTCAGCAATGAATTGAGTGAAGCTGATAATTTTCAAATCGCCATGGAGCGCCGGGGCGATATTTTACACATTGCCAAAGAAGCACTCAACAATTGTCTCAAACATGCTGGTGCATCCAAAGTTCAACTCCGGCTTGCGCCTATCAAAAACGGTATACAAATGTCGATTGTCGACGACGGCATCGGATTTAACGCGATGGAACTGCAATTTGCTGGAAATGGTTTACGCTATTTTCAGCAACGCGCCAAAAATAGTTTTTTAGAGGTAGAAGTAAACAGCAAACTTGGGGAAGGTACAACGGTAAATGTTGATATACCAAAATTGTGACCCCCCCATTTAAGGGATTGTAACCATAATGTAAATTTAAGATTTTTGACGCAAATCATTTTATATGCAAACACCAATCCGTGTAGTACTTTTTGAGGATAGCGATAGCTTCCGACGGAGTTTGACCAAAGCCCTGGAGGTGCGGGGCATTGCCGAGGTAGTCGGCGCCTATTCGAATGGCAAGGATGCCGCCAAAATGGTCACCAAACATGAACCCGATTTGGTGTTGATGGATATTGAAATGCCTGAAGTAAACGGTATCGACGCACTCAAAGCAATCCGAAGTACCAATGCCCAAACCAAGGTGTTGATGTTGACCAATATCGATGAAGATTACGCGGTCTTTTCCTCTCTTCAAGCAGGGGCAGAAGGCTACGCCCTTAAAGAGTGGAGGGGAGAGCAGGGCCTGGAATTTGCATTGGAACAGGTAATGGGCGACTCTGGGGCTTATATTTCTCCGGGTTTGGCACACCTGATCATTGAGTACTTCCGCCGCAGAAGCAACATGGAGTATAAAGAAGGGTTTGTGATGCTTAGCCCCCAGGAGAAAAAAGTGCTTCTTGCACTAAGCCAAGGCTCAAGCCGCAAAATGATCGCTGAACAACTGGGGATCAGCACATTTACGGTAGGAGACCACGCTAAAAAAATATTTCGTAAACTAGAAGTGAATTCCGCTCTAGAGGCTGTAGAGGCTGGGAGAAAGAGGGGGATTTTGCGGTGAAAAATAAATAGAATATGAAACGACTTTGGTTTGTATTGATTATAGTTTCATTAAGTCTGGAAGCTATCGGGCAAATACAGGAAATTGACAGTTTTCCAATGGTGAAGCAACGCAGATCACAATGGTGTTGGGCTGCATGTGCAGAAATGGTTGATTCGTTTTTTCCAAGTCAAACTAAACTTAACCAATGTGATTTCGCATTGATGTATTTAAATTCTCTATATAAATTCCGCCATAATTTGAAATGTCCTTTTGATACGGCTCAATGTAGTGAAATGCAAAACAACAGTACTGGAAATGTCGGTTTTTCATTTTCATCAAAATACTTCGGAATAAGATTTGAACAATTGTTATCTCGTGTAGGTTTTTATTCCAGCTTCGAAAAAAGACCAAGTATTGATGAAATAAAAAATGAAATAGATCACGATCGACCCTTAATCGCTTTTGTTTCTACAGCAATGGATACGAGTACTGCTAATCATGTGGTTGTGGTTAAAGGATATAGAGTTTCTGGTACAGATACTTATTTAATCCTTAATGACCCTTGGTTTCATTCCTCAAATAATGCCTGTAGTTTTTCAAGTACATTAGAGTTTAACTATACAGGAACTAATCAAACGGGGTCCATTAAATCAATCATTGCTTTCCAAATGAATATCCACCCCAAATACATGTTGCTTTCTGAACCTCCTTCCTTTCGAAGGACAAGCAACATTTTATCTCCTCGCGAAATATATTCAGCAAAAATTGACCTAGAGGATGACACAATTAGGATACCTGTAAAAATATTGTCAATAGAAAAAATTAAGAGCATTATCCCTCGTGCATACGCCAATAAATTTTATCAAAATGAATCCTATGAGCTTTATTCCCCCTCAGCAAAGCGCAGTTATGTTTATGAGAATACCAATAAAGGTTGGACTTTAACCGAGATAAAAAGTGCCCATTATCCAGTTAATTGGTTTGTCAGTAAAGGTAAGGATACTTTGTTGATTAAAGGGTTTAAAGAAGCGAATGTCACCATTTGGCAATACCCCTTGGCTCCTTTTCACTATTTTTATGAATTTCAAATTAACGGAAAAACTAAAGTGGCACCCTTATCTGATGTGAATCAAAAAAATGGGACTAAGCTTGAATCGGGGGTTTACTATCGACCAAAAGTTGTTATGAACAGACTGCGTAAACACAATCGATTTTTCTTTGGCATAAAACACTTTCCCTTTTTTGGTAAAAAGAAAGTGGCTCAACAATAATCAACAATAATCTCAACAAAAAAAAAGCTATGTTACAAAAGGTTTTTGTTCTTGAAAACTTTGAGAGCTCAAATATTGCCCTGAATAGCCCTTTAATTGCAAATTATTGGGGCAGTAACTTTGGGTCTATAAAATTTTTGGGTCACACATCCTATTTAAATAGGCTTGCTGCGAAAACTGGGTATTTTGCCCTTAAAGTCACCAGAATATACGACCAAGATGGGGTGGATGGTCACTGGGTCTCATTTGATTTAGCTGATATTGAAAAAATCAATGCATCCAAATCCAAAACCAGATACTTTGTCATAAAAAAGACTGCACTCGATGCGATTATAGCATTGGACCCTAATGCCAATAGTATTGGGGCAGAGATTGGGATAGAACATATAGGTATCAAAAAGGTGTATACATTGATAATAGGCGCAGCAACCTTTGAATATATTAGTGGCGGCGGCACAGGCAGTCCTTCCGCAGGAGCAAAAATTCCACCGAATCAATGACACTCAACGATATTCTGATATTTTTTGGCCAATTAGTCAGTGCGGTTATGATCATTCCGATTGTAATGGCACTGACAAAATGGCAATATTTAGACAAAAGTCTAAAGATCTTTTTTTGCTTTTGCGTTGCAAGCTTTACTTTTGCCTTTTTAGAGCAACTACTTTTATGGCACACTGGGAAATATTGGAATGAATTATGGGAGCCAATTTTTACTTATTGGCAAATTGGCGATACCAATTTTTTGCAAATTCTTTTTTATCTTAGAGATTTCCTGTTTCTAGGGTGGTTTTACAGCGCCGTACTCTATCCGCGAACTATAGCAAAATGGATTAGATTCATTGCAATTTTTCTATCAATAGCCAATATAATCAATTACATATTCATTGAGGGGTATATCGAACCAGGCGTGTTTAACCCTACCTCAGACGCTATGTTTTCATTTCTAGTTCCAATGATAGGTTTGTGGTACATCTATCATGACTCAGCAAAAATCGACTTGTACAAGAACCCAGTATTCTGGATCAGTATTGGCCTTATTTTACCAAATCTCCTCGGATTGTTTATGTTCTTTACTGCGGATTATATTCAAAAAGCGGATTTCGCGCTTTACGTTAAACTTATGCTATTTACCAATTTTTTCCAGATCATCGGCATCATCCTCCTCACCATCGGCTTCGCCCACGCCTATTACATGCGCTTCTTTTATCCAGAGTCCAGCAAATAATAAACTTTGTACCTGTTAAAAAGTTAGCCCCATCCCCTGAATAAGGGATTGGGGCTAACTTTTTATCCCCCTATCTTTATGTTGTAATCAAAAAGCCAACAACACTGAAATACTTGTACACATTTAGTCAATTTTTGTGCCCTAAGTAAAACACCCATTGAACCCCCAGGGTATTCTTGACCCTATACAAAGCCAGTAAGCGTGCTTCCAAAGCCCCTTACTGGTATTTTTTTTTGTGGATTCGCTCCAAATTTGCAAGATTCAAATCCCCTTCCTATCTTGTTCAGCAGTCCTAAAACAATTCAACTCACACCTTAAAACCCTTTCTTCACATGACCACTTTTCCTTTCTTGGGCGAACTCATCGGCACCCTAGTACTTGTTTTACTCGGCAACGGCGTAGTTGCCAACGTGGTACTCAACAAAACCAAAGGCAATAACGGTGGTTTGATTGCCATCACCACTGGCTGGGCTTTTGCGGTTACCATCGGTATTTTTGTTGCCCAAAAATTTGGCAGTGCTGCTGCGCATCTCAACCCTGCTGTAACTATTGCAATGGCGGTAAAAGACAATGATTATTCCAACGTGCTTCCTTTTATCCTTGCTCAAATGCTGGGTGCAATAATCGGCGCAACCCTGGTTTGGTTGCATTACCTGCCACATTGGGGTGCAACGGAAGATCAAGGAACGAAATTGGCTGCCTTCAGTACCAGTCCTGCGATTGCCAATACCACGGCAAATCTAATTAGTGAAATCATTGGCACGCTCATCCTCCTGATTGGGGTCATTGCGCTTTATTCCGAATCCGGCTCGGGGATGTCTCCGATCTTGGTGGGCTTTTTGGTGTGGGGCATTGGTTTGAGCCTGGGGGGCCCAACCGGCTATGCCATCAATCCTGCCCGCGACCTGGGCCCACGCATTGCTCACGCTATTTTGCCCATTGGAGGCAAGGGAAGCAGTGATTGGGGCTATGCCTGGATCCCGGTAGTTGGCCCAATTGTGGCTGCTGTGATTGCCGGAGCAATCATGCAAGGGTTTGGATTCTGATTCAATGTCCAATATCCAATAATCAATGTCCAATTTCCAACGCGGAGCAAATTTTTGGTAAGCATAATTTTAATGATCGCGCAGGAATGTTGTACATACAGCCAGAACCATATGGTACAAGTGCTGAAAGCTTAGTTTACGCGAGCATCCTCCTTGATTTACCTTTTATTTTACCTCGCGTTGGATATTGGATATTGGATATTGATTATTGGATATTGAATTAAGCGTATTGATTCAGGATATTCTCGTACAATTCCTGTTTTCCGCTGGTCAATCCGGGTTCTGGATTGGCGTGTGCCAGGGTGTGCAAGTCTTGCAAGCTCAATTTTCCTTCTTCAAAATCTTTTCCTTTGCCGCTGTCGTAGCTGGCATAACGCTCTTGGCGCATGGCCAAAAACTTCGATTTGGTCAAAATGGCATCTGCTGCGATCAACGCGCGTGCAAACACATCCATTCCCCCAATGTGGGCATAGAAAATATCGGCCAGATCGGTAGAGTTGCGTCGCGTTTTAGCGTCAAAGTTAACGCCTCCTCCCTGGAAACCACCCGCTTGCAGGATCACCAGCATTGATTCGGTCAATTCCATGACGTTGTTGGGAAACTGGTCGGTATCCCAGCCATTTTGATAATCGCCCCGGTTGGCATCAATGCTGCCCAACATGCCTGCATCAGCAGCTACCTGAAGCTCGTGCTGGAAAGTATGGAGTGCCAAAGTAGCGTGGTTTACCTCGATGTTGATTTTGAAATCATCGGCCAAACCAAAACGATTGAGGAAACCTACCACAGTAGCGCAATCAAAATCATACTGGTGCTTGCTGGGCTCCATCGGTTTGGGTTCGATGAAAAATACGCCCTTAAAGCCCTGGCTGCGGGCATAATCGCGCGACATGCTGAGTACACGTGCCAGGTGTTCCTGTTCGCGTTTCATGTCGGTATTCAGCAAAGACATGTAGCCTTCCCGACCACCCCAGAACACATAATTTTCGCCATTGAGTGCAATGGTGGCATCGATGGCATTTTTGAGTTGTGCGCCAGCATAGGCCAAAACATTGAATTCAGGGTTGGTTGCCGCGCCATTCATGTAGCGTGGGTTGGAAAACAAGTTGGCCGTTCCCCACAGTACTTTCACCCCTGAAGCGGCGATTTTTTCTTTGGCATAATCGACAATGGCTTGCAGGCGACGCTCGCTTTCCGCCAGGGTTGGCCCTTCGTCTACCAGATCCACATCGTGGAAGCAGAAATAAGGCGTACCGATTTTGGTGAAAAACTCAAAAGCTGCGTCCATCTTGTCCTTGGCCGATTGAACCGCATCACTGGCTTCCAACCATGGAAATTTTTTGGTACCTGGACCAAATGGGTCTCCACCGGTACCGCAGAAGGTATGCCAATAAGCCGTAGCAAAACGGAAATGCTCCTTCATGGTTTTGCCAGCAACCATTCTGTTTTCATCATAATATTTAAAGGCCAGCGGATTATCAGATCCAGCGCCTTCGAATTGGATTTTCCCAATGCCAGGAAAATATTCGCGGTTTCCTAAAACAACAGAATTACTCATGATTTTTATTTGTTATACAGTTTATGCAATTGATTTAGCCAACGTTGGTAAGCCTCGGTATGTGCCTCCGCGTTGGGCAAGGGCTCATATCCGCCAACTTTTGGCGTATTTCCGAGGGCTTCGCGCAAAGAAGAATAAATGCCAGCCCCAAAGCCTGCACCTTTTGCTGCCCCAACTGCGCCTGTGGTATCCAGCATTTCGATGTGGCTGTTGCACAGGGTGGCAACGGTTTCGGCAAAGATACGCGATTGAAACAAGTTATCGTTTCCAACCCGCATCACCTTTAGATCGAGTCCCATCTCTTGCAGAATGCTCATGCCGTACACAAAGGCAAAGGCAATGCCCTCAAGCCCTGCACGGATCAAATGGCCCTGGCTATGGCGGTTGAAATTCAAACCTTGAATCTGGGCGCCCAAATCGACATTGCTCAAAATCCGCTCTGCGCCATTGCCAAAAGGCAGGATCGAAACCCCGTCGGCGCCGATGGGTATTTGGCTTGCCAATTGTTCCAACGCTGGATAACTTGTTTCCGACGCGCCAGTATTTTGGCGCAACCAACTGTAGGTGATACCTGCGCCATTGATGCACATCAGCACGCCGACATTGGGTTGATCCAGGGTATAATTGACGTGGGCAAATCCATTGACTCTGGAAAGTGGGTCGTACGCGGCCTGATTGGTCACCGCGTATACTACTCCAGAAGTCCCACCCGTAGCTGCAACTTCTCCAGGATCGAGCACATTGAGGGAAAGGGCATTGTTGGGTTGATCACCTGCACGGTAGGCAACGGGAATTCCTGCACTCAATCCCAATTCTGCCGCGGCTTCTGGCCGCAATGCACCTTGAATACCAAACGTAGGTTGGAGTGGTGGCATCAGCGCTGGGTCGATGTTATAGTCCTGAAAGACTAGATCGGCAGGTTTTTTCTCCAGAAAGTCCCAGAAAATGCCCTCGGAAAGGCCAGAAATGGTAGAACAGGCCTCCCCGGTCATCTTCAGGGCGATGTAGTCTCCAGGCAGCATAAAGTACTTGACCCTTTGGTAAAGCTCTGGTTCATTTTCCTGTACCCATCGGAGCTTGGATGCGGTAAAATTCCCTGGAGAATTCAAGAGGTGGGATAGTGCTTTTTGCTGACCAATGCGCTCGAAAGCTGCTGCTCCGATATCCACTGCGCGGCCGTCACACCATATAATAGAAGGCCGTAGTACTTGATGTGCTGCATCGACCAACACCAGTCCGTGCATTTGGTAAGAAATCCCGATGGCTTTCACTGAATCTGCAGGAATGGGGTGGGCTTTTAGCAAGCGCTGAGTAGCCTGTACGATGCCTTCCCACCATTGGTCAGGACGCTGTTCTGCCCAACCCGCTCGAACCGCTTGAATGTCCATCTCGCGATCAGGGTATTGGGTGCGTACCAGGGTGTTTCCATTTTCTGCATCCACCAAGGCCGCTTTTACAGAAGAGCTGCCAATGTCGTATCCGATGAGGTACATAAATTTCTTGTTTATTTGCTTGTTGCATAGTTGGAAACAAAGAAAGGGATTTTAAGTCTATTCAGAAACGATTTTGGGATAAAATGAGGTTTCTTTGAATGAAAATTGTAATTATTTTTACTTAGAAAAAATATTAACTATTTGAAAATTAAATTATTAAAAAGTATTTAATGATTTTTTTACTGATTCTGTGTAGTATTTTTTTTAAGTTAAACGCAACTTATTTTTTCTTATTTGTACCCTACATTTGTCTAAGAGATGGAGGAAGACTCTCGATTATAAACTCCCAAAGGGTTTCATAGGGAATGATTTCCAGTTCATAGTCCTGCTTGGCTTTGCTGAGCGGAACCTCGAGTAACTTTTTGTAAAAAGGCTCTGCTTTGCGCTTCACAGCGCTAGGGTGGAAATCACCTTTGACCAGTTGGAGCAACATTTTGATAAAGCAATTGCTGCGATAGGTTTCGTCTCGCCTCAAGTGGCGGTGGGTGTAAGCACTAAGAGCGTCAACCTTATCAACAATGGCCGAAAAGTCTTTGTCTAAAAGCAAGAAAAGGATTTGGATGGTGATCAGGTTGATGTTGTTGCCTGCTTTATCGTGATTGGACAACTGGAATTCATTGACAAATTTTTTGGGTTTAAACTTGATTTCAATGTCTTTGGGTTTCCGGACTTTGCCTGTTCGGATGAGGTAATAAATCAGGGCTTCATTGATGCGCCAACCTTCTTGAATGATAGAAGGCTGTTTTGACAATGCGGGATTGTTTTTTACTTCTACAAAAATGGCCAAAGCTTTTTCAAGGTTTTTGGAATGTAAATGCAATCGAAAAAGGCCTTCGCTGGTAACAAACCAGCTTAGGTTATTGGTTGGTAGCATACTACGTGACCTTTCGCCAGCTTCTTGACCTCTTTTGTATTCGCCAAGCATAGTCAAGCTTACCATCATCCGATTCAAAAAGATGGTCAATGCGGATCTGGAGGTTTCTTGTTTTTGGTTTTCGTAAAATCGAAGCGCGTCTTCACATGCCTCTACCGTTTTTGTATAATCGGCAAGCATTTCGTAACGAAAAACAAAAATATTGTGGGCAAATAAGTTCAAGCGGAGGGAAGAAAGTCGAGAAGTGTATTGTTTTAATTCATCGGCATAAGTGGCAATTTTTTTTGCGAGGATTACATCTGCTGATCGATTTTGCCCATAATGCCACAGAATTTCTGAGTAATACTTTTCCGCAAGAATTTCAGCCATTACCAACTCGCGCATCTCATCAACCAGATTCTTGAAGTAGGTGTATTTTTTTTTGTTTTTCTCAATGCTGCTGTAGTGTAAAGCCAAATGCCTGGCCAATGGAAGCGTAATATCAGAAAATTCATTTTTTAAAGAAATTTTGATCGTTTCTTCGGCTAGCCTGATGGCTGGTGCCCTCATGAATCTAACCAAGAGTGAGTTGACCGCCGCATAATTCCGATAACAAATCAAAGCTTCTTTTTGAATTTGATTCGAAGCTGTTTGGTGAAAATCTATTAAAAAGAGAAGATTGAGCAGTCGTTCTTCCAATTGATTCGATAACCTGTAGTAATATAGTTTGGCGTTTTTATTTTGCCCAAAAAAAAACTCCTGCGCTTCTTGTTCCGTCTTTAACGATCCGTCAGCGAGTTTTTCATAAAAAAATTTCAACTTGGAGTTGTGAGCAAAAACCTCCAAGTGCTTGAACTTATTTTTGGTGAGCAATTGAGCTAATTCGATCAAATGCGTCATTTGGTCAAATAATTTTATTTTTGTAAACTGTGATTATTTTTCTAAAAGTACCAAGATTAACTCATTATTTAATAAGATCTTAATTATTTTTTTTACCTAAAAATGATAAATCTCTCCTGTAGAGATCAACAGTGAAATGAAATTGAGCCTGATAGTCGGCCTCCCTAATTTTGTATCAACAAAATCAATGACTTATGGAGGCTTTTATCATCAGCTTGTTGCTGTTTCTCAGCAACGCAAACTTCTCTTTTGAGAACTTAAATCAAAACGGCTCACAGAGCCAAGACACTTCAGCAATTTACGAAGAGACACCTGCTGTCGACGAGAACGCACAGGTAGAATGCTCAGCTGGAGGAAAAACGATAATCATGGAATTTGATGGATTGTAGTTTCCTCGCGCATTCAAAAGATTATACGGTTTATTAGTACTGCTTACTTTTTTTCAGCGCTTACACTTGTTTATTTGCATTAAATGCATTAATCTTGTAATATTATTGGTTAGAACGCTGTAATTAAAGCGCTACGGGGTATCGAGCGATCCGGGCAATTTGAGCTTGATACCCCTTTTTCTTTTCCAGAAAAACAAGATGGTAAAGACCCAAATGGGCAACCACCCTTTCGTCATGAAAGGGTATTGTTGTTTGTAATGGCTTGTGGCGTATTTTGGTACTTTAGAAATGGAAAGAAAAAAAGACAACCTCGGACTGGTAAAAGATTTTGCTTGAATGCAACTAGTGAGTGTAAGCCGAGGTTGTCTAGCGAATTGTAACCTTAACTGATGCTTATACGCACAAGGTCATTCCTTCGCTGCCTGAAAAAATTATTTTTTTTCGTAGGATTCGACTAATTCTCGCAATTCTGTCAAATAAGCCACCTTTTTCAAGGTTCTACGCTCAATGCTGGTTGAGGTAAAGAAAGTATGCTTTTCCAAAAATGATACCTGCAGGCGGTTCCAAGCTTCTTCATTTTGGAGTACGTTGTAAGCCTTTAACTCTTCGTAGAGGGTTGCGCCAATGGAATAAAAATCATCTCGTCCTAAGTAATCCAAATCTGCATCACAAAGGATGGCTTCTAAATGATTTTGAGGATTTTGTGGAATTTTAGTAGCCATGATCATGCCACAAATTTGTTCGATGGCCTCGTCTGTATATCCAAATTTAGGAAGTTCCAAACGAGCAATCTGACAACCCAGCAATTCGTGCTCTTTGTTGTTTATGGTAAAACCTGAGTCATGAAATAGAGCTGCAGTTTCAAGCAAGATAGAATCTTTTGGAGTTACAGCTTCAATGTTGCAAAGCTCTTTGGTAATGTCATACACATCTAGGGTATGGTGCAAACCATGATAAGTCAAATTAGCGGAAAGTTCGCGTTTGAGTTTATCCAGGATAAAAACCTTAGCTGCAATATGGTCCATTCCAGTAATTGAGGGTGAGTATTTTACGGGGTTTTGTTACAAATATAATCAAGAAAATTAAAATCAATCCAAAAGTGCAAGTCTTGTAGTCATAATCTTTTGCTCGGGTGTTTTTTTTCCCAGATCGTAGACATAATAATGCGCTGGCAGTTCCGACGGTATAAAATTTCTTTAAACCATCACCAGGGAGCAATATGAATAACAGATAACCGGTTAATTAAATTATTACATCTACAAGAAAAAATTATACTGTCTGGGTGAAGCGCTACACTTTTTTTCTTTGAAAATCACTTTGTTTGTAACAATTAACTCAGTTTCAGGTATGAAAATGCTTTGCTGCCTGTGGAGCCTATGTTGGATTCCCCTGCTTTTAAATGCCCAAAATTCGACTTTAAACTGCCTTAAAGGCAACTGTCAAGACGGATTTGGAAAATGTATCCTCCCCAATGGCTCTGTCTATGAGGGTAGCTTCAAGTCTGGGAAAATTCAAGGATTGGGTACTATGGATTTTCCAAATCGAGACCGCTACAGCGGTGAATGGATCAGCCAGATCAGGCAAGGCAAAGGACGTTACAAGTTTGCAACAGGAGATGAATACCTGGGTGAATTTTATGCCAATGTTTTTCAGGGAACAGGTACCATGACCTACGTGGATGGCTCCAAATACGAAGGACAATGGTACAACAACCAACCTCAAGGCAAAGGTATGCTGATTCAGGCGAATAAAGACCGCTATGAAGGGGATTTTCAACAAGGCAAATTTGGGGGCAAAGGTAGCATGCTGTATGCCAACGGCGAAAAATATACGGGCGAATGGAAAGATGGAAAACCCCATGGCAATGGCACCTTGTTCAAAACCGGAGGGAATCAGGTAAGTGGTGTTTGGGATCAAGGGCGCTACCTGGCCGCTAGTCGTTTGGAAATCCTTCAAACAGAAGTTGCAATTCCCAACGATACACTGCAATACCGCAATTGCAACGTAGCCTATTGTGCCAGTGGACTGGGGCAATTTGTTTACCGGAATGGAACCCGCTACGTTGGGTATTTTGCCAATGGCAATCCAGAAGGTTTGGGGAAAACTTTTTACAACAATGGGGATCGTTATGAAGGCGGCTGGAAGAACAACAACCCCCAAGGGCGGGGCATCATGTATTACCGGGACGGACGGATTCTCACCGCAGTTTGGGAAAAAGGCCTTCCCATACAGAAATTATTTGAAGAGCAGGAAAAACCCAAACCCACACCCAAACCCAGTACGAACCCCGCTTCAGATGTGAAAATTTGGGCAGTTATTGTTGGTGCTGCACAATACAACCACTTGGTGTCTTTGCGTTTTACAGATGATGATGCGTATCTGGTTTATGCATTTTTGCGCAGCCCCGAAGGTGGAGCCGTTCCGGAAAATCAAATCCGACTATTAATCGATGAAGATGCCACCCGAAGTGGAATTTTGGCCGCTATGAATACACTTTTTCAAAAAGCTGATGATAATGATGAGATTTTTTTCTATTTTTCCGGCCACGGCATAGAGGGTTCGTTTTTACCCATCGATTACGATGGCTACAACAATAATCTTCAGCACGAAGAATTAAAGAACATCATTGAGAAAAGCCGCGCTAAGCACAAAATCATAATTGCAGATGCTTGCCATGCAGGCAGCATTGGGAACCCTCGGAATCCTATTCACCTCGAGCTCGAAAAATTCTATCGGGCATTTGTAAGCACCAAAGGAGGTACTGCGTTGTTTATGTCTTCAAAAAGTGAAGAATATTCACTGGAAGACAATGGACTTCGATCGGGGGTATTCAGTCATTTTTTAATTAAGGGATTAAAAGGCCCAGCCGATCAAGATCACAATAACATCGTCACCGTAAAAGAAGCATTCGACTATGTACAGCGCAATGTGCGTACCTACACTGCGAATGTTCAAACTCCTTTGTTGCTTGGAACCTTTGACCAAGCGATGCCCTTCGCATTGATTAGAGAGTAAAGGCTTGTTGCTGTTGGGGCAACGAGTAATTTTTAAATTAAGCAAATTTTGGCAACTGAACTTAGTCCCCACAAATTATTTCCACCATGAAAAAATTCATTTTTTGCTTATCAACAATCGTAACCTTAAGTGTTCAAATTTGCACGGCCCAATGCATTACTGGCAACTGTATTGAGGGTAGTGGCGTCATGTATTATCCCAGCAGTAGCTCCCGCTACGTAGGGGAATTCAAAGGCGGAAAACGCGAAGGTTTCGGCTACTTGTATTTGCCCGATGATGGCAATTACACTGGATACTGGAAGAACAACCGTTACGAGGGCGAAGGGATACGCCTGCTCGGAGACGGTAAAGTAGAACAGGGCATTTGGAAAGAAGGCCAATTGCTCAAACCCATGGCGAATCTCAACCTGCGTTTGGATGGAAATGCCACCAAATTCAAACCTGGCTGTATTTCAGGCAATTGTTTTGAAGGCAATGGGGTTAAGCTCTATCCTGATGGTATGATTTTTTTGGGCGACTTTAAAAATGGAGTCAGAAATGGGTATGGGAAGGTATACAACCCTGATAAAACCATTTATGAAGGCCGCTGGGTCAATGACAAAATGGATGGCTCGGGCGTTTTCGTCGATGAGCAAGGCCTGAAGAAATCTGGTGTTTGGAAGGAAAATGCCTATGTAACCACCGGAGGCAACCAAGGTACCGTTCCTCCCGGACAAACCACCAAAACGCCACAACGCCAGACCGGTTGTATTTCCGGCGATTGCATCAATGGATATGGCACCTATGTTTATTCTGATGGAAGCAGATACATGGGGCCATTTAAAGACAGCCTTTCACACGGCCAAGGTGTCGCCATTTATCAGGCCAAAGATGGCACCACCAGTCGCTATGAAGGCATGTTTGAGCGAGGCAGTGTACAAGGTAGAGGTACTTATACTTTTGCAGATGGACGCAAAAAAGTAGGCTTTTGGAAAGATGGGAAATTGATGCAAACGCTCGAATCCGAAATTGCCAACCCCACCAGCCAGCCCAACCAGCCATTGGGTTCGGGTATAAAAATCTGGTCGGTCATTATTGGTGTGGCTTCTTATAAAGACATGCCCACTTTGCGCTTTACCGATGACGATGCCTACCGCATTTACGCCTTTCTAAAAAGCCCTGAAGGCGGTGCTGTAGCCGACGAACAAATCAAACTCCTGATTGACGAGGCGGCTACCCGCAATAATATCTTGAATGCCATGCGGGAAGTTTTCTACAAAGCAGGACCAAATGATTTCGTATTGCTGTATTTTTCAGGACACGGTTTGCCTGGCGCCTTTTTGCCGATTGATTACAATGGCACAGACAACAAAATTTTCCACCAGGAAATCAACGACATGCTCAAAAAGAGTCCAGCTAAATACAAGCTTTGTATTGCCGATGCTTGTCATTCTGGCAGTATGTTGGCGACGCGCTCTGGAGTATCTACTCAAAACGCCATCGCTGGGTTTTACAACCAATTGGCACAAGCTCAGGCTGGTACCGCTTTGATCATGTCTTCCAAATCAGAAGAAACATCTCTGGAAGCAAGTGGTTTGCGTCAGGGCGTATTCAGCCATTTTTTGATCCGTGGCCTCAAAGGAGAAGCGGATGCCAATCGCGATAAAAAAGTAACTATTCAGGAACTTTTTGATTTCGTGTACAGCAACGTTCGGTCGTTTACCGGGAATTTGCAATCCCCGATTATTCGGGGAGATTATGACCATTCCATGATTATTTCGGCAATCGAACGCCCGTAGGGTCGCCCCTAAGTGGTCGACCCGATCGACAACGAAGTTGTCGAGATCGAAAAAAGCAAAGGGGGAGGGCGACCACGCAGGGTCGCCCCAACCGTCGCCCCAACAAATATTTTTTTCGCCCTCCTTGTTTTTCGAAAAACAATTTCTACCTTTGCAGCCCAAATTTTTGGTAAACAAATATGTCTGAATCCGATGAGAAATTACGAAGTAACATTCATCGTTGACCCCGTGCTGGCGTCTGAAGAAATCAAGGCGACTGCTCAGACATATGTCGATCTCCTCAAAAGCAAAGGCTGCGAGATCGTGCATATACATGAGATGGGCTTGCGTCAATTGGCTTTCGCCATTGGCAAGCGTCATTCCGGGGCCTACTATTGCGTTGAATTCCAAGCTGTCGATGGAGCTATGATCAACGATTTTGAACTTGCGTTCCGCCGCGATGAGCGCATCATCCGCTTCTTGACCGTATCACTTGACAAGTACGGCGTAAAGTACAATGAAGACAAGCGCAAAGGCTTGATCGGTACGATTAAGAAGAAGAAAGTAGAAGAAAAGCGTGACGAAAGACAGGAGCGTCAGGATCGTAGAGGAAACAACAACAATCAGGGCCCTCGCCGTCCGCCTGCTCCCGCTGCTGAACAGGATGTAGCTGCTGAAACACCTGTTGTAGAGTAATCATTGCTAATCTTTTAAAAGACAACAACCAATGGCAAATAAGGACGATATTAAGTTCCTAAGCAATCCAAAGATTGGTCAGAAGCGCAAAAAATATTGCCGCTTCCGCAAGTTTGGCATTAAGTACATCGATTACAAAGATGGTGACTTCCTGCTCCAATTCATCAACGAGCAAGGCAAAATTTTGCCACGCCGCATCACTGGAAACTCATTGAAGTACCAGCGTAAAGTGGCTACCGCTGTGAAGCGTGCTCGTCACCTGGCATTACTGCCTTATGTAGCCGATTTGCTGAAATAATTTTAGCTCGGTCTACGAACGATTTGATTTAAGAGCGCCTTCTGGCGTTCCACAACTCAAAATCATCAATCATGCAAGTTATTTTGCTTAAGGATATTGATAAACTGGGGGATCGTTTTGAGGTAGTTTCCGTAAAGAATGGATACGGCCGCAACTACTTGATTCCACAGGGATTGGCCCGTGTAGCCAACAAAACCAACGTAGCTTCTATCGAAGACATCAAGCGTGTTGAAGAAGAACAAGAAGCTGCCCGCCGCGCCGAGTTTGAAGCAATTGCAACTCAACTGGCCAGCCAAACCATCAAGATTGGCGCTAAAGCTGGTCAAAGTGGTAAAATTTTCGGTAGCGTTACCAACGTACAGATCATTGCGGCCATCAAGGAGCAATTGGATCTGGAAATTGAGCGCCGCAAAGTGACCATTCCTGAAGAAATTAAAGAACTGGGTACCTACAAGGCTCATGTTCAACTTTCTCGCGAAGTGGTTGGCTATGTAACCTTCGAAGTGGTTGCCGAATAGCGATTATCTCCTCTCAAAAAAGGACATAAAAAAAGAGCGGTATCGAATTGTTTCGGTATCGCTCTTTTCATTTTTTTCATCCGCTTGATCGTGAAACGGATGGTACCTGTCTGGATTCTTTTCAGTTTACCAAATTTATTGCTTGCTGATCTTTTTGGTGGTCAGAACTTTGTTCTTGTCACCCAAGATTCGCACCAGGTAAATCCCTCGTGGTAAGTCACCAACGTAAAACTTCTTGTCAGGGGCAATGTCGTCGAAAGATTTCATTTGGCGACCTGCCAAATTGAAAACCACCACTTTTTGCACGCCTTGAACCTCAGTTAAACTGATGTAAGAAGTAGTGGGGTTCGGAAAAACTTCAATTATCGTTCCTCTGTCTGCCTCTGCTACTGTATACCAGTTGCCAGTTTTAGCGCTTGTTTGTCCTATCGCTTTAGGGATTATGAAAAGCACCAAAGTCAAAAAAAGTAAAGTGTGCTTCATGCATTAGTATTTTAGGACAAAATTTTAACACTTTAAAAATACGTTCTCTTCAAGTCTTATGCAAACCTAAAGTTGATATTTGCATTTTTTTAACTTTTGTATGATAAAAGGGCTTCAAGTTTGGGTTCACACAATCTTCCTGAAACAGGCAAAATTGTGTGAACTTTAACCTTGAAATCTACTCATCATCTTTGGTCAGTTGGGCCTGAAACAGGGCTACAAAAGCTTCCAGGCTTACACTTCCAAGGTCTCCCTCACCTTGACGGCGCACGGCAACGCCGTTGGCTTCCATTTCTTTTTCCCCTACGATGAGCATATAAGGTATGCGCTTCAGTTCGGTATCACGGATTTTCCGACCAATGGTTTCATTTCGGTCATCCACAAAACCCCGGATGTCGTGAATGGCCAATTGCTCTTCCACTTTCTTGCAATAATCAACAAATTTTTCACTGATGGGCAAAAGTGCATACTGCTCTGGCATCAACCACAAAGGGAACTTGCCTGCCGTGTTTTCGATCAGGATGCTGATAAAGCGCTCCATCGAACCAAAAGGAGCACGGTGAATCATCACCGGGCGGTGGGTTTTGTTGTCGGCGCCTACGTATTCCAGCTCAAAACGTTCGGGCAGGTTGTAATCTACCTGAATGGTACCGAGCTGCCATTGGCGTCCGATGGCATCGCGCACCATAAAGTCGAGTTTGGGGCCATAAAAAGCCGCTTCACCCAATTCCATCGTGGTACTGAGGCCAACTTCACGGGTTGCCTCAATGATGGCATTTTCAGCATTGCGCCAGTTTTCATCGCTGCCGATGTATTTCTCTGGGGTGTTGGGATCGCGCAAGGAGATTTGTGCGGTGAATTCCTTGAACCCCATTTTGTACAAAACAGTACGGGTCAAATCAAGTACGTTCAAAAACTCGCCTTTCACCTGATCTTCGGTACAGAAAATGTGGGCATCATCTTGGGTAAAGCCTCGAACGCGGGATAAACCGTGCAACTCTCCGGTTTGCTCATAGCGGTATACCGTACCAAACTCGGCAATCCGCAGCGGAAGATCGCGGTAGGAGTGGGGCCGATGCGCATAAATCTCGCAGTGGTGCGGACAGTTCATCGGTTTCAACAAAAATTCTTCGCCATCCTTAGGTGTGTGGATGGGTTGAAAGCTGTCTTTGCCGTATTTGGCGTAGTGACCAGAGGTGACATACAGCTCTTTGCGGGCGATGTGTGGCGTAGTTACCAACTTATAGCCCCGCTTTTCTTGCTCTACTTTCAGAAAGTTCATCAAACGGTCGCGGAGGGCATTCCCTTTGGGCAACCAAATGGGCAAGCCAGCCCCCACGCGTTCTGAAAACATAAAAAGTTCTAGTTCCTGCCCCAGCTTGCGGTGATCCCGCTTGCGGGCTTCTTCCAACATAACCAGGTGCTCTTGTAAATCTTTTTGCTTGGGGAAAGTTACGCCATAGATGCGCTGCAATTGCTGGCGGGTATCGTCGCCTTGCCAGTAAGCACCAGCAACGTTGGTCAGTTTTACTGCCTTGATGAATCCAGTATCGGGAAGGTGCGGCCCGCGGCAAAGGTCAACAAAGTTACCTTGCTGATACAGCGTCAGCGCTTCGTCCGCACCGCGTTTTTCAATCAATTCTATTTTGTACTCGTCGCCTTTTTCCTGGAAAAACTTCAGTGCATCATCGCGGGAAATGTCTTTGCGGACATAAGCGTTTTTTTGACGTGCCAGTTCGAGCATTTTTTCCTCGATTTTGGGCAGGTCATCCAGCGAAATTTGCTTGCTACCAGGATCAACATCGTAATAGAAACCATTTTCGGTAGCGGGGCCTGTACCAAACTTGATGCCCGGAAACAATGCTTCCATTGCCTCAGCCATCAAGTGCGCAGAAGAGTGCCAAAAGGTAAATTTTCCATCTTTATCATCCCAGGTGAGCAGCATCAGGGTCGCGTCGGAATGGATCGGGCGCGTGGCATCCCACACTTCGCCATTGACTTTTGCAGAAAGAACCCTTTGGGCCAAGCCCTCGCTGATGGAACGGGCAACTTCCAGTGCCGTTGTTCCTGGTTCGTACTGCCGAACCTTACCATCTGGGAAAGTAATGTTGATCATAGTAGCATCGTTTTTGTGCAATTGCGGCTGCAAAAATAGACAGGATTAACAGGTTTTTCCATGATTTATTAAAAAAATCGCAACAAGTTTGGCCTTTATATAGGTGATCAAAATTAATCTGCGCTATTTTTGGGTTCAAATTAAGGTCTGAAACCATGGCTAAAGGTAAAAAAAGTACTCCGCGCAAACCCCAAACTCCTCAAGCACCGGTGCGACAGACACCCGTGGTCAAAAGCAAGAACCCCCAAGTGGGCACTAACGTTCCTGCTGATCGCAAGAATGAGCATTGGATTCCAGGATTGGTCATTGCATTGGTGGCTTTTTTCCTTTATGCTCCTTCCTTGCGCTATGGGTATGTGCTGGACGATCAGATGATGTACACCAACAACCAGTTTGTACAAGAGGGATTCAGTGGCATTGGCAAGATTTTGAGTAAAGAATCTTTTGCCGGATTTTTTGGCGAGCAACAAAACTTGTTGGTTGGTGGTCGTTACCGCCCTTTGTCTTTGGTGACATTTGCCATTGAGAAAGGCCTGTTTGGGCAAAATGCGCCACTCAGCCATTTTATAAACCTGATCTTGTACGCACTATTGGGTTGGCTTGGTTACCATACCTTGCGGCGTATTTTCCCCGCTTCGGGTACAGGTTCCTGGCTGTTTAGCCTGGCGGGATTAAGTGCCCTGCTTTATGTATTGCATCCCGTTCACAGTGAAGCAGTAGCCAACGTGAAAGGCCGTGATGAAATTATGGCCGCCCTGGGGGCAATTGGGGCTTTGTACGCCAGTTGGCGTTATGCACAAGAGGGCAACATGCGTTGGAACATTATCGCTGCCCTGGTTTTCTTTTTGGGCTTGCTGTCCAAAGAAAATACCTTGACTTTCGTGGCAGTAATCCCTTTGGCCTTGTTTTATTTTGGGAAAACCAGCCTGCAACGCATTGGCATCAATACCGGAACCTTATTGCTGACTGCGGTATTATATCTGATCCTGCGTTATGCGGTGGTTGGACAATTGCTGGGCGACATCGAAACAGACCCCAACCCGATGAACGATCCTTTTGTCAACCTTTCTGCCGCAAATAAGTACGCTACCATTTTTCTTACTTTGGGTTGGTACCTCAAGCTGTTGGTATTTCCACACCCTTTGACCCACGATTATTATCCTTACCATGTTCCGGTGGTGGGTTTTGACGATTGGCGGGCATTGCTTGGACTGGCTTTGCAGGTGGCTCTTGTAGGGATAGCAGCCTGGGGTTTGGTCAAAAAAAACGTACCTACTTTTGCAGCAGCATTTTACCTGATCACTTTGTCGATTGTATCCAACCTCCCGTTTACCGTAGGTGCTTTTATGAACGAGCGTTTTGTGTTTTTGCCTTCGCTGGGCTTTAGCCTGTTTTCTGCCTGGCTGATTGCAGATGTACTGCCCAAACGCATGGGACTGACTGCCGGACAAAGCTATCCACTGGGACTGGGATTGATCGCCGTTTTATCACTGGGATATGCGGTGAAAACCTGGACCAGACTGCCCGATTGGAAAGATGAAACCACGCTTAATGCAGCGGCTTACCGGGTTTCTACAGGAAGTGCCCGAGCAAAATTGTTCCACGCAGTAGCGATATTCGAAAAGGAATACAAAGCGCTGCCTACCAATCCGGAAAAATTGACCAAGCTGGCCGAAATCATGCCTTTTGTAGAAGAGGCGACCCAAATTTTGCCAGCGTACAAATCTGCCTGGGGCTTTCTGGCCGGGCTGGCCGGCGAGCGATACGTCATTGATCGGCAACTGAAACCCATGTTGGATGTCTTTGCCCGTGCCGCGGTGCATGATCCTAATGACAAGTACATCCACCAATTTTTGGCCTATGCCAAGCCAAGCGCAGGCCCTGTTCCCGCAGAAATGGTTGATTTCGCTTACCAGGTAGGGTATTTGTATTTTGCGCAGCAAAAAAGAGACCTCGAACACGCAAAAAAATACCTGGAATACGGTAAGGGTGGGCAGCCCATTGATCCAAAAATTGAGGAAGCATTGCAAAATTTGAGGTAAAATTCTAAGTTGTAGGCAAAAAAAATGCCGACCGCAATAGGCGGTCGGCATTGGCATTGGGTACTCTAACTCTTAAAATCTTATGCTTAAGCGTTTGGCCAGGGCCAGGATTCGCTGATGCTTTTTCCAATCGTGGGTTTCCATGTTTTCTTTGGATTGGCCTTGATTTGATTGGCCAGTCCGATTTGGCGTGGCGACAATACCTCTTCGGGTGATTTGCCATTGGCCATCAGGCTATTTGCCCGCGCTGCCTGCAATTCCGTCATCGGCACGAACCGATAATGACTTTGGTACAAGTAGTATTTACTTTCCGGATCGCGGCGGTAAGCTGCGGGTTGCTTGACTTTGCCTTTGCCCAATACTTTTTCTACTTTGGTTTGTTCTTGCTCATTATCGGTAAAAACACCATCCGCGCATTTGACTTTGCTGCTGGAGGCAACTAGGCTTTCGAAAGACAATAAGCGGGGATTGTATTCCACACTCACCACTTCATGCCCGGCCATGTAGCCTGCTTCCGTGGCGACTACTCCAGGAATCTTACCTAGCTCTTTCTCGCCAGTCCAAAAACAATACATGGAAAGTGTGGCAGTTTTGGTACCCAGGGCTTTGCTTTGCAATTCTTCGCGCAGCAGTGCCAGGTAGGAGGGAACTACGGTATTGCTTTTTTCCAGTGCGCTCAACATAGAATTCAAAACGCCCAGTGGGCTGTAGTTTCCAGCAACTCTTTCGGCCAGGTTTTGCTTATTGGCGTCCACGATGCGCACCACTGGATTGTTCCAGGCAGGTTCGTTGTAAAATTTCAGTACATCGGCGTCTTTGCCGCCTTTGTTGTTGAATATGGCAACGGGTATGAATAGGGATTCGATCGCTTCGGCAATTAGTGGATGGCTCAATACCTCAGCACCGTAACGTTGGCAAGTGCTGCATCCAGGAACTTCCTGAAAAAGCAAAAAGATCGGCTTTTGCTCTTTTTTGGCGCGGGCCAAGCCCTGTTCAAAATCACGCCCCCAATTGACTTTACCCAACTCTGGAAGGGTGGAAGTACCCTGCGCAAAAGCGCTAAAGGACAAGCCCAAAAGCAAAGTCAACATTTTGATGGCGTGTGATAGCATAGTTCTGTTCGATTTACGGTTGCAAAATGATGCATTTATCCCAATTGAAATGTAGCGGTGGAGACAGTTTGGAATAGTGTTTTGACACCGCGGTAATTATCTTTGTAACCATAGCGTATAAAAATGGAAATATACCAACCCAATATTTACACCAATCCAAAAGCATAAACTCATGCTTATTCCGACACTGCAACCCCCACAAAAGAATCCGCTGTGCCGTAGTACAAAAACCATTTCTTTTTGAAATAAACCAACCCTTCGGAAAAAGTGGTGCCCGCCTGGTATTGGCCAGTAACCTCATGGGGCAGGCTCGGTTTCAGGAAGGGTTGATCCAGGCGACGCAAGACTTTCTCCGGATTGTCGGCAGCAAAGGTTACGCGTCCTACCGAGTACATGCCTTTGGGCAGTTTGGGGTCCGCGTTATCTTCGGTGCTGTTGCGGCCATTGTAGAAGAGGTTGATTTCGTTGTTGATGATGATGGCTGGTGGCCCACATTCGGTAAGGCTGCTGTCGAACATTCCCGGGCGAGTACGGATCACCGCCTTCAGTTCCCCTTTTTCATCCAGGGTCGGATTCCAGTCGTAGAGGTTGTCTGACCAGGCCAGGTTCACGAAATGTTCGCCCCAGTACATCCAGTATTTGCCATTGATTTTGGCCAATACGGGTTTGCCGTGGACGATTTTGGTGATCATAGATCCGGATTTGCAGGCAATGTCCAAAAATTTCCCGTTGTAGGCTTTGGCAAAGGCGGGGCCTTTTTTCTCCCAGTGCTCCAGGTCTTTTGAAAACGCGATACACAAACGCGGCGTTTTGTAATTCCATGACGTGTAGGCCACTACAAAACGGCCATCTTCACTTTGCACGAGGCGGGGATCTTCACACCCACCAGGGAAATCGTATCCAACTTGATCGTCGTTGTCTGGGTACAACGCAGGCGTGGGGTGTTTCGTAAAATGGATGCCATCCGTGCTTTCGGCCAGACCAAGCCGTGAGGTACGACCTCCCAAGATTGCGGCGGGATTGTCTTCGCAGCGGTACAGCAAAAAGACCTTTCCATCTTTGACAATAGCTCCGGGATTGAATACATCCGCGCGTTGCCAGCGGACAGTTTGCTTTTTGACGGGACAAAAGAAGGTGAGACTCGAATCCGCTTTAAGGATAGGATTTTCAACTGGCTTGTAAAAAGACAACTTTTCGATGCTCGTTTGCATCTTTTGTACAGCACAAGTAGACAGCAAAAACGAGGCGACGAGTAAAAGAAATAGATTCCGCATGCAGAGTTGGTTTTATTTTGCTACGAATTTATCCTTAACCAAGTCAGTAACCTATTTTTATTTTCAAAATCAACCCATTAGACCATGACACTTGAACATGTAGCCATTTGGACCAACCAATTAGAAGCACTAAAGGAATACTACATCCAATATTTTGGTGCACAACCCAACGAGAAATACACCAACGTGCAAAAGCAATTCCAGAGCTATTTTCTGAGCTTTGAATCGGGGGCGCGGCTTGAATTGATGACTAGGCCCGATATTCCCGCCAATGCCAACGATCCCATCACGGCGCAGTATCTGGGCATCATTCACCTAGCTTTTGGGGTAGAAACCATGGCGGAAGTGGATCAAAAAGCAGAAGAATTGCGTGCAGCTGGCTTCCCCATTCTTAGCAGCCCCCGCAAAACCGGAGATGGGTATTACGAGTTTGAAACCCTTGATCCCGACAACAATCGGCTGGAGGTAACCGCATTGTATCAGGAAACGGAGTAAAACATTTTTCGTAACCGTGGTTACCGTAACCGTGGTTACGAAAAATGTTTTAAAATGTTTGAAGAACCTTGAAAAATAACCTACCGCACAAACTGATAAAACACTACCGCCTTACCCGCCGAACGCACCACCACCAGGTACCGACCGGGGTTCAATTGATTCAGAAAGAGTTTTTTCTGGTACTTGCCTGCGGGCATGGGGGGGAAGTCCTGTTTGACCATTTCTTTTTTGAGGGTATTGTATACGCAAATCTGTGTATCTCCGGCTAAAGTCAAACTAAAAGGAACAATGACTTCATTGCTGTTGGGATCAATGGCACAAGGGCCCAGCTTGGCCCACTCCTTATCGTTCAGGGCAGATTCGGCGGCTTCGGCAGGGGTAAGTACTGGGGCTGCTGGTCGGGTTGACGCTGTTGTTCCGGTGGAGGGCGCACCCTTTCTTTTGGGGATGATCACCACATTGCCATTGCTGGGTTCCCAAAGTTTGAGGCCAACGGGAAGTACAAAAGGGCTTTTGGATTCAATAACACCCTGAAATTGATCGGTAATCACGGTGCGTACTTCAACTTTTTCTGCATCGACATAAATGAGGTTAAAATGGTTGAAACTGCCGCTGTTGCGGGTCCATTTTTTGTTGTCGTCACTTGCCCTCAGTGGTGCACCCCAACAACCCTCGCCTACATAAACCGTGCCGCGTTCATCATCGCGGATGAAACCTTCATCGCTGCCCGATTCTTTGGAAACGCGGATGGGGTAAGTCCATTTGGCTACATGGGTATCTGATTCAAGCGCCAGTTGTACTTGGTGAATCAAAAACAAGGGCGCCCAGTTTTGTACCAAATCATCGCGCTCGGACTTGCTGGTGGTATGGGGGCGCATGGCGTGGTGGTATTGGGCAAAACGCCAGGTAAATCCTTTGGCCGCTAGCAATTCGCGTTCCAACCACGCCTTTTGGTCACCGCCTGTTGCAGCCAGGGTGTTGAGGGTAAGTAGACGAAGTAAATTACCGCCAAAACTGAAGGCGTAATAAGCCTCCGGACTAGGGATGTCAAAAATCTCCTGCAAGCTGCGGTTGTCCAGTTCGTGATTGCCGCGGGCAACCACCACCGGAAAAATACGCCCGTCGCTCCCGATAGTAGCTTGCCAATCATCAAGCCACAGCGCCCAATCGGGGCCAGTATCTGTAGCGGTCATGTCCCCGTTGAACAAAACAAAGGTAGGTCGGATTTTTGCCACCAAGGTGTTGGCACTGAAGCGCGCTTCGCGGTTGTTGCGCGAATCACCACCGGAAATGATGGCCAGGCGCTCGGTGGGTACATTGGGAGCTGTGCGAAACGAATACCTCCGGCTGATGCCTTCGCTGTCTTTGACCACAAAGAAATAAACCGTGTTGGGTTTGAGGCCGGTGAGGCGCACAAAATTATTGTTGAGTCCCCGCGAAACCACTACTTGATCGGGCTTGCGTTTGAGTTTGTATACGTCAGCTTTGGTGCCGTTGTCCACTTCATCGTAACAAAACAGTGGGGTCGTACCACTCACCTGATCCCAGCCAATCACCATGGTTGTAGCGGGATCTTCTCGCCACATGGCACGAAAACGTATGGATCTGGCCTCGAGGACAACAGCATTCAACAGCATCAAAAAACAAAAAACCAATCGGGTCATAGACAATTATTTAAACAGCACTACATTTGATCGCAATCAAAAGCGAAGATATTGTACTTTTGCGCCTGAATATTCAAAGCGACAATTTATTGTATTAGACCATGAAGGATACGATAATTTTTGATTTGATCCATGAGGAATTGGATCGTCAGCGGGAGGGAATTGAATTGATTGCCTCTGAGAACTTCACCAGCCAGGCAGTTCTGGATGCAATGGGCACTTGCCTCACCAACAAATATGCTGAAGGCTATCCCGGCAAGCGGTATTATGGCGGCTGTGAAGTAGTAGACAAAATTGAACAAATTGCCATTGACCGTCTTTGTCAATTGTTTGGTGCAGAATATGCCAACGTGCAGCCACACTCTGGCGCACAAGCCAATGCAGCGGTATTTTTAGCCTGCTTGATGCCAAAAGATCGCATACTAGGCTTCAACTTGGCGCATGGCGGTCACCTTTCGCATGGTTCTCCAGTCAACTATTCCGGTAAGGTTTACGAAGCTCATTTTTACGGAGTGGAGGAAGCAACTGGCCTGATTGACATGGACAAGGTAGAAGCTACTGCCTTGGATGTCAAGCCAAAATTGATTATTTGTGGTGCTTCGGCGTATGCCCGCGATTGGGATTATGCCCGTTTCCGCGCCATTGCAGACAAAGTTGGTGCGCTTTTGCTGGCCGACATCGCACACCCTTCTGGTTTGATTGCCGCCGGATTGCTCAACAATCCGATGTATCATTGCCACATTGTGACGTCTACAACCCACAAAACCTTGCGTGGGCCACGAGGAGGCATCATCATGATGGGTAAAAACTTTGACAACCCATGGGGTCGCGCCACCAAAAATGGCGAAAAAATCAAAATGTCGGCCATCCTTAACAGCGGGGTATTCCCAGGCATGCAGGGCGGTCCTCTGGAGCACGTGATTGCCGCCAAAGCGGTTGCTTTTCAGGAAGCGCTGCAACCGGAATTCAAGGATTACGCCGTACAGGTCATGAAAAATGCCAAAGTCATGGCCGATGCTTTTGTACAAAAAGGCTACAAAGTCATTTCTGGCGGTACCGACAACCACTTGATGTTGCTCGATCTTCGCTCAAAGAAAGTAACCGGTAAAGACGCTGAAAACGCGCTGGTTCGTGCCGACATCACCGTCAACAAAAACATGGTGCCTTTTGATACCCAATCACCGATGGTTACTTCCGGGATTCGGGTGGGTACTGCCGCCATCACCACGCGTGGGTTCAAAGAAGCTGATTGCTTGAAAGTGATCGACTGGATAGACACCATTCTGAGCGACGTCAAAAACGAAAAACTCATCGTTGACACCCGCTATGAAATCAATGCGTATATGGAAAACTTCCCATTGTACGCTGATCAGAGTGTAACTGTTTAAAGTTTTGGGTTTTAGGTGGCGGTCGTTGAGCACAGCGCCGGTCGCTGAGCGTAGCCGAAGTACCGGTCGCTGAGCGTAGCCGAAGCGCCGGCGCTTCGGCTACGCTCAGCGACCTAAAACCCCCAAAGCCTAAAATAACATGCTAAAAATAGCCATCCTCACTGGCGGAAACGTAGCCGAGCGCAGTGTGTCCCTCAAGAGTGCTGAAACAGTGCGCAAGCACCTCGATGATCAAAAGTACGAGAAGTACGTGATCGAACTGAATGGTACGCAGTTTACCGATCAGGCGACTGGCGCTGTGGTCAACCTCAATGATTTCAGTTTGCCTACACCTGAGGGCGTCATCAAGTTCGATCTGGTGTACCAAATGCTGCATGGCCACCCGGCGGAAGATGGTTGCTTGCAAGGCTATTTTGAAGTATTAGGTATTGCGTATACGGGTTGCGATGTCATGTCCAGCGCCATTACCTTCAACAAGCAGGCGTGTAAAGATTTTTTGCGCAGCCACAACGTACCCATGGCGCCATCGTTAGTATTGCGCAAAGGGGAAACCATCAACTGGGCTACCCTGGAAAACATGGGCGTTCCGGTATTCGTCAAACCCAACAAGAATGGCAGCAGCTACGGCGCTTCCAAAGTAAACGAATCCCAGCAATTGGCGGGTGCCATTGAGCACGCGTTTGTATACGATGACGAAGTAGTGGTAGAAGGTTTTTTGAAAGGAACCGAATTCTCCAACGGCGTATTGCGCCGCGACGGCGAGGTGGTGGTTCTACCCATTACCGAAATCGTGCCCCACAACGAGTTTTTTGACTTCAAAGCCAAATACGAAAACCAAAGCCAGGAAATCACCCCTGCACGTCTTTCTGATGCACAAACCGCAGAAGTGCAGGCGCAAACCAAATTGATCTACGAAGTACTAGGCTGTAAAGGCATCTGCCGCTTTGATTACATCCTGGTTGGTGAGACTTTCTTTTTTCTGGAAGCGAATACCATTCCTGGCATGTCCGAGCAAAGCATCGTACCACAGCAAGCCCGCGCGCATGGTTGGTCGATTACGGAGTTGTTGGATGCTGCGGTGAATGAGGCATTGAAAATGCAAGGAGCAAATTAAAATAATGTATATTGCAAGTTAAACATCTGAAGAAATGCATATTTCTGAATTCCATATTGTCAACTTTAAGCTCTTTAAAGATGTAAGAGTGACTTTCGATTCACAGTTATGCATTTTTACAGGCGTAAATAATTCAGGTAAAACAACAATGCTTGAGGCTCTTGCGCTCTGGCATGAATGTTTCTCTAAATTAATTAGACAAGCCCAAGGAAGTACGCCAAATTATCAAAAAGGACAATTTGTTTTAGGTAATACGCAAATAAAATATTTCCCATTTGAACAAATCAAGAGTGTTAGATGCCCAAATTTTGAAGATATTTTTTATCAAAAAAATAGAAGAAATCGAATAGAGCTAGCTGCAACCTTTAAAAAAGGAAAAGAAGAGTCAATTGAGATTCGCTTCACAATTAGCGAGTCGGGGATGAATTACAAAATCGAATTAGCTGAATTCACAAAGTATGATTTTAATCGGTTTAATGACTTTTTTGAGCGCCTTCCTAGCGCCATTGGTTTTTTTTACGCTTCTCCAATTGCAGTAATTCAGCAAATTGAATCCTTTTCAACTCCGCCACAAGTGAGTGAAGCAATCATCAATCGATCTTCGGCAAGTGTTCTTCGGAATCGGCTATATTCCTTGTATCGAAGCCCAGATAGTGATATTTTTCAAAGATTCTTAGTGGATCTTTCTTTTATCTTATACAATAGTACTCAAAAAATAGAAATATTTACTTTAAGCGACATACAGAGAGATACCAGAGTCATTATTGATGTTAAAACAAATTCGAGAGATACAGAAAAAGATATTGCTCTACTTGGAAGTGGAACAATACAAGTTTTAGAAATATTACTTAATTTATATCATTCTGACGGTGTCTCTCGTGACATGAATATGGTTTTACTTGACGAACCAGACAGCCATATTCACAGGGATATTCAATCCAGATTGATGCAGGTGTTTCTGAAATTTTCAAAAGATAATCAAATATTCATTACGACACATAGCGAAGCTCTTATTAGAAGTGCGAACATTTCAAATCTATTTCATTTAGAGTCAAAATCTATCGGAAAATATGAAAGCCTGGCAAAAATTCATCTCCAAAAAATTCAACCCAGGTTCAAAGGAATTTATCCAACCTCTTTGAAACCCATCATTAGTGAGCTGGGGGCCACGAATGGATTGGATTTTATCAATGCCATAGAAGCCGATGTTTTGATTTTTGTGGAAGGAGAAGATGATGCACGAGTATATGATGCGCTACTGCGGATACAAATACGCCCCAAGAAATACGCGTATTGGATTCTGGGGGGCATTGACCAAGCATTCAAAAATTTGTCGCACTACAAAACCGTTTTTACCGAAATAAAAAACCAAAAAACGCTTTGGGAAAAATCAGTTTTAATCATTGATCGGGATTATTTGACTGATGCGCATGCAGCAGCCTTACCTGCTTTTCTGCAATCAGAACTTGACATTACTACATTCATGACCGACGCGTACACCCTGGAATCAACATTGTTGACCAATTTGTATCTACTTGCGCGTTTGTTGTCAAAATGGTTAGACTTTAATGGCGTCGAGATAAGTCCTGAAGATTTATTATCCAAACTCGAAAAAGGGTACACTGAATATTCGAAAAATAAATCTCTGGATTGGAATCAAGATGAGTTCATCGAAAATACGGCTCATGCCTACAAGGCGACCAGAGAAAAACTGAATGAGTTGGGCAAGAAAAAAAATAGCCCCGGTCTTATTCGAGAAAACGACATTCAGATTCAAACCCTGGTTCGCAACCACATCAAAAAAGTTCAGTTGGAAGGTACTTATTACAAACTTTTGCGCAAAGACGACGTTGAGGCTATCATTGGCATGGCAATTGAATCAACTGGTGTGGAATTCAGTATCGAGACCAATTTCATAGAGTTGATCCATTTAGTCGATAAATCAACATGGTTCGATGCCTGGGACTATTTATTGACCATCTAATCAATTACTACTCAAACGTCGATCATATTTTTTGTACTTTTGCCCTCCGAAAAATCGTTGTGCATGAGTTTTATCGAAGAGTTAAAGAGACGCCGTACGTTTGGCATTGTCAGTCACCCGGATGCTGGTAAAACTACGCTGACCGAAAAATTGCTGCTGTTTGGAGGCGCCATTCAGGTGGCCGGAGCAGTGAAATCCAATAAAATCAAGAAGGCCGCAACTTCCGACTTTATGGAAATTGAGCGGCAGCGGGGTATCTCGGTAGCCACCTCCGTGATGGCCTTCGATTACCGCGACCTCAAAATCAACATCCTCGATACACCTGGTCACGAAGATTTTGCGGAAGACACTTATCGCACTCTCACCGCGGTCGACAGCGTAATTGTGGTAATCGACGTTGCCAAAGGCGTCGAGCCACAAACCGAAAAACTCGTGAAGGTTTGCCGCATGCGCAACACCCCCATCATCGTTTTTATCAACAAACTCGACCGCGAGGGCAAGGATGCCTTCGACCTCCTGGACGAGGTAGAATCCAAGCTCGGCCTGAGCGTGACCCCCCTCAGTTGGCCCATCGGGATGGGTAGCCGCTTCAAAGGGGTATACAGCATTTACGAAAAAAACCTGCTCCTCTTTCAGCCCCACGGCAAACAGGAAGAAGAGGAAGTGATCAGCATCCGCGACATTCAGGACGAGCGCCTGGACAAGGAAGTGGGTGCAGACATGGCCAAAACCTTGCGAGACGAATTGGACTTAATCAAAGACCTTTACCCCGAGTTTGATCAGGAATATTACCTGGCGGGCGAGCTTTCACCCGTGTTTTTTGGCTCAGCCGTCAACAACTTTGGGGTACGTGAACTCCTGGACTGCTTTGTGGAAATTGCTCCCGAGCCGCTGCCCCGCGAAACCGAAGAACGCCACGTCACCCCCAGCGAAGACCAATTCAGTGGATTTATTTTCAAAATCCACGCCAATATGGACCCCAACCACCGCGACCGCATTGCGTTTTTGCGCATTTGCTCCGGTAAGTTTGAACGCAACACGAATTACCTGCACGTACGCCAGGGCAAGAAAATGAAATTTGCCAACCCGACTTCCTTCATGGCCGCTAAAAAAACCGTGATTGACGAGGCTTATCCCGGCGACGTAATCGGTTTGTACGATTCCGGCAACTTCAAAATCGGCGATGCCCTCACCGGCGGCGAATCCCTGCACTTCAAAGGCATTCCCAGTTTTTCTCCCGAACAATTTCGCTATGTCAACAACGCCGATCCGCTCAAAACCAAACAATTGGCCAAAGGCCTGGATCAGTTGATGGACGAGGGGGTAGCCCAAATGTTTACTCGCGAAATGGATGGCCGGCGCATCATCGGTACGGTAGGTGCACTACAGTTTGAGGTGATTCAATACCGCCTCGAACACGAATACGGTGCCAAAGTAACCTACGAACCGGCCTCGCTGCGCAAAGCCTGCTGGGTATCGTGTACGGACGATGCGGCACTGAAAGAATTCACGGCACGCCGCAAAAAAGACCTCTCCCGCGATACCGAAGGCAAACTGGTCTTCATGGCCGAATCGGAATGGTCATTAAAAATGGTACAGGAAAACCACCCAAAGGTGCAGTTTCACTTTACGAGTGAGTTTTAGTGTGGGGCAAAATGAACACTTATTTACTTATCGACCCTTAAAAAATTTATTGCTCGCGAAATGTGGTCAAAAAAGATAGATTTCGCGAGCAATAAATTGTGATTGCTCGCGAAATGTGGCTGAGGTCGAGTAGGAAAAGCTTTTTTCGCCAAATCCGTTTATCAAAAAAACGCTGGACTTCGAAATCACAGGCATAACTTTATTGTGAAATCATCAATTTTGTACTCAATACATGTGCATCTTTCCTCAAGGTAATGAAGTACATTCCTACTGGGAGTTCAAATCCTTGAGGAAAGTTGAATACCCCTTTTGCTTGTAACAAGTGATTTTGTCGCGCCAGTACCTTTCCACTGAAATCTGAAATTTGCGCCTCCCATTGTCCTGGTTGTACATTTTCATAATGAATACTGATTTTTTGGCCTTTATTTTGGGGGTTGGGCACGCAATAAACACGTTCACGCACTTTATCCAGTTCGTTGATGGAGGTAGTAAATGGTACTGTGTACGTGTAAATTTTAAAACAGCCCATTTTATCGGTAATGGTGAGGGTATATTGCCCGGCAGACAATGCGCTTCGAACGCGAAGGGAATCTCCATTTTCCCAACGCAATCGGTAGGGTGGAAATCCGCCACTGATCTGTTGGATACCAATCTCACCCAATTTCATGTTGATGGGCGTACTCCGAATTTGCGTTTTGATGTACAGCGTATCATCAGAGGATAGTACGCTGGGGCTTTCATAAGCGCCAAGGTCAACTTTACAGTCTTGTACTCGAGGCTGACCAAGTAAATCCCGTTGGGTTAGATCGGGATGCCAACGCCCGGCATTGATGGCCACTGAGCCTGGAGCAAGTTTTAATCCTGCCACGGATGTGCTGTCCACAAATTTGGGATACTGCCCAAAGATGTTGCCGATACCACAGCCTGTAGTATCTCCGGTAGAGGTACAAGTTGGGGTGCTAAATACGCAGTGATTGAAAGAGAAATTTTGAAGATTTGCCGCTGTGGTATTTTGAAGTATAGCTGAAAGAGATGTTTGATTGCTCTGGAAAATAGTATTTTGAATATATACACTGATTTGAGATGCAGCTTCTCTAGCATTCCTCACAATTTCTCCTTGTTTGTTGCCGAAAAAAGTAGAATTTAAAATTTTGAGATCAATTTTACCACCACTGTATTGACTAGTATAAATGACCGGTCCCGTATTTTTGTAAAAAAGGCTATTGTTGATGGTTCCTTTTATTGGGTTCCCTTCTCCGGAGTAATTGATGAAATTAATGATTCCGAATAATTTTCTACTTATACTGTTTTTATAAAAGACACATCGATTTATGTTACATTCAACCGTACTTAGTCTAGTATTTTTTACTATTTTTATTCCATTAGCTCCCAGACTACTAACTGTTTCGTCAATTTTGCAATCCTCTATGGTTAATTTAATATACGCATCCAAACCATTTACCTCTACAGAAATAGCTCCTCCATCAGAAGGACTCAAAATATTTGAAAATTTATTTTTATAAATATTTATAGTGTGTGGTGCCATTAATTCAGATGTAGGATCGCCAAGGGCTAAGATATCGATAACCCCTCCAACAACTAATGATTCGGATTTAAATTCACAACCTTCAATTTGGATTGGATCATTTATACTTTCGACTCTTATACTGGCAGTACCTCTTGATTCGTTTCTATCAAAAGTGCTATTTGTGATTTTTACATTCCCTGCAAAACTATGAAATATTGTTGCCCCCAAATTTACAGCGCTGTTCAGTACAAATTGACATTCATTTATTGTGATGTTTGAAGAATGGCTGTATGTTTGAACATAGATTGCTCCTCCAAATGATTGGCCATAATTCTGTTGAAACATACAGGATTCAATGATTGATTCAGTGCTTACATTTAACTGCGTTTCAAGTAAAGCAATACCTCCCCCAAGTGATCCGATATTATTTCTAAAGATAGCGTTGCGAATGGTTATTTTTCCTTTTTTTGCTTTATTGTTGAGTACCAATATCCCTCCTCCTTTTGATTGAAAATCAGATGAATTGGAGGTATTTTTAGTCGCATTTCCATTTTCAATGATTACCCCATCAATTAAATTCAGAGAGTCTGGATCAATTAAAGAAAGAACATGCAATGAGTTGGCTTTAATCGTTTCTAGTGTACCAATTTTACCAGAAAGTATAGTAGGATAAATCGTCCAATTTCTGGTGTCTATGTATCGTTCACTACCTTTGAACCCTCCGAAAATCTTTACACCAATAGGCACGACAAATGAAACAGTCTCATCGATACTGAAAGTGGGAGAATAAGTGCCTTGTGCTATCCAAACAGAGTCTCCATATTTGGCAATCTTTAATGCTTGTTGAAAATCAGGAAAAGCAGTTTCCCAACTTTGTCCATTGGCCTTTGAACCAGCCGTAGATGCAGTGGCGACATAGATGCGTTTACCATTAGATGGTTGTTGAGCAAATCCTGATGAACTGCATATTCCAAACAATAGGAAAATTACTAACGAAATATAGTTGTTCATGGGAAAATGTTTTAACCCGTCTGGAAGGGAAATACCAGACGGGCTATATTATTAGATTAGGATTAAAGTTTGAAGAAAGTTCCAGAGTAAGGTTTGCTTCCCAAGGACAAAGAATAGTAAATAATGCCGGAATGTAAATTACTTAATTCTTGATTCAGACTTACTTTGCTTATACCTGGATTAATAGTTTTATTGACTGTTATGGTTTTGCCATAACTGTCGCGCAGCATAATATCAACTTTAGTTTTGACCTGTAGATTCAATTCAAAATTAATTTCTCCGTTAGTAGGATTAGGGTAAACATTGACTAGTAAATCGTTCGTTTCATCTCCTTTTTTGATTTCCTCAGCAGATAATATCAATTCTAGATCAATTGGACGGCCATTTTCGTCGTAAAAGAGGTTTTCGAGGGTTTGGTCTTTCAATTGAAAGACTTGACTTAAATCACAAACTTTGGTTTGCGGTACAGCTATGATACGGAATATATTCTTTTTTTCATTTACGTTAATTTTTTCATTTTTATAAAAATCTAACCAAACAGTTCTTAATTCTCCTTCATTCAAATTACTAAGGTTGAAGTTATCTAAACTGAAGAATTTAGAATCGCCACGGTCTACGCCAGAAATATTGATGACCTTGTGATCAAATTTCATTCCCATTTGATAGGCATATACATTTACATTGCCTCTTGCCCCAATTCCAATTGAATAAGATTTGCCTGGTTCAAGGCAATTGAAGTCGGCTGATTGTAACCGGTATTTCCCGTCAGTACGAAGTTCTGAAACATTACCTTCTGGTCTAAATGTGCTGGCAGAGTTTACAATAGCTGAAAAATTAAGATCGCCAGATTTAATGGCCTGAAATGAAAATGTGCTGGATTGGTTAATACTGGGATTGGTAAGATTGATTTGGAGGTCATCAAAATAAGTTTTAGTTCCTCCAGTTACAGCTAAATTGTAACCTAAATACTCTCCTGTACTGGTTGTCCAAATAGCTGAAAATGGATCATTATTGAATTCAGTTGAAAAAACTGTATTTTGTAGTGCAAATGTGGGTACCATTCGCCAAGAAGGTACATCTGGAAAAGAAGTGATTTGATTTAAAATCAATTGTTGAATCTTTATTTGATCGGTATTTGAAATCACTCCATTGTTGTTAACATCCGCGGCAATCCAAGCATAGGGTTTTGGCAATAGACTTGTTCCAAGTATATGCTGTTGTAATTTTATCAAATCGAAAGTAGATACACCATTGTTAGCCGCAAGGTTACCTGTTCCGTTTCGAGCTGGAGAAATTTTAGCAGTAATATTTTGGGGTAAAAAAATACCTTTGTCTACATCAAACGGCCCACCAATTGAAGGGGTAGTGCTGGTTGTTGGTGCAACTCCTGTTTTAGAAAGTTGTACACCAATATCTCCAAATTGAGAGATGTTGGTAATACTTCCTGTTGAAGATAAGACAGTACGATAAACATAAGCATTTTCTACTGGAATTGGTACAGAGGGAGGATTAGGACCTTGAATAAGAAATGATTGAAATGTATTCGTTAATAATGTGTTGCGAATTTGACTCAACTGCATTGGCGAGAAATGATCAACTAAGCATTGATCATAATAGGACATAATATTTTTTTTATCGGGCGAAAAAACTCGAATGATTGTCGCAGGATTTGTTCTTTTATCTCTTACCGTACACGAACTATTGCAATCTGTACATCCAGAACAATCATAAGTCGTATTTGGGCATCCATCTGATAAAGCATCCTGGGGAGTATCACAGATTTTATCTCCTCTTTCATTACAATTGTCTTCAGGAGATGTTAAGTATGTTGTTCCGTCATGAGTATGCATTAAGTTAAAATAATGCCCTAGTTCATGTGCTAGTATATGATCAAAGTTGGTACTGTTAAAAGCTTTTATTGAAATGGCATTATTTGTTGGAGTTCCAGCATAAGGAAGATAAGTCAATCCCACAGTATTATCCTGGTTACCCGATGAATTTGTATACGCGTTAACTAAATAAACATTAATTGCATCATTATCATGAACTAAATTATAGAGTCCTTGTAAATCATGACCTTTATTATACAACGAATTTGTTTCAAAATAAGTAATAGCTGAAGGGTAAAAATTTATATTTCCACCTAAATATGTACTGTTTGCAAAATTGATCGCGCTTCGAATTTGTTTAACAATATTGTAACCAGTAGGTTGTCCTGAATTGTAATCATAAATTCCAGGAAGAGTTCCGTTTGAAGTGATAATATGAAAATGGATAGGTAAACTGTAATTGGTTTGTGTAGAAGTGGCTGATGAGGGAGGTGTAGTGAATACGTGGTTACTCGGAGAAATAGTACCACATATTCCTTGTGCTTGTGATCTATTTGAATATAAAAAAATAAGTAAAATTAAAGAAACTTGAAAACTTGAAAACTTGAAATTTCATGACTAAAGATTTAGTGTTTTAAGGAGGAATTTTGTTGTTAAACAAATATTCAATCATTTTTTCTTGAAAGTCAAATTTATATTGTTAAATAAATGTAACCTTTTTTGAATTGACAATTATTTGACAAAGGCTATTGCACACAAAAAGTTATTCCAATCTTTGACACGAAACTTGAATGTGGATACCAGAAGGAAAACCAAAAATGACTGCAAATGAAATTTACCTACGATAATGAAGCGGATGCGCTCTACATCCAACTTAGCAATCAGTCAATTGTAGACAGTGAGGAAGTTGAGCCACATGTCGTTGTCGATTACGATAAAAGCGACCAAATTGTTGGCATTGAAATCCTGTATTTTGTACAAAAGCACAAGAATGAGTTATTCCCTGCTTTTAAGGCAATGGAACAAGCTGTTTGGCAAGAGGAATATAAAAAAGTGGGATGAGAATAAGTAAGGATTTTGGTAAGTTCTAATCAAAATTCCTTAAACTAGCGCTCAAACCATATAACCATGTTGCATAGATCGCTTTGCTGCTTACTCTTCATTAGTTGTACAACTTTATTTGCCCAAAACCTGCCCAAGCCCAGTCCGGCTCAGGTTGCCTGGCAACAATTGGAAACCACTGCTTTCCTGCACTTCACCGTAAACACCTATACCGATAAGGAGTGGGGCGATGGCACGGAGAGTCCGAGCATATTCAACCCCGTCAAGCTGGACGCCCGCCAATGGGTGGCTGCCCTCAAGGCTGGTGGCTTCAAGATGTGCATCATCACGGCCAAGCACCACGATGGGTTTTGCCTCTGGCCCTCCAAATACACCGACCATTCGGTCAAAAGCAGCCCCTGGAAAAACGGCCAGGGCGATGTGGTCAAAGAAGTAGCCGACGCCTGTCGGGAATATGGCCTCAAGTTTGGATTCTACCTCTCTCCCTGGGATCAGCACGAAAAAAGCTATGGCACCGACCAATACAACGACTTCTACAAAAGTCAGTTGAAAGAATTGCTGACCAATTACGGCGAGGTGCACGAGGTCTGGTTTGATGGCGCCCGTGGGCCAAATGCCAGAGACATGCAATACGATTTCAAGGGTTTTTGGGCGCTGGTCAAACAACTGCAACCCAAAGCAGTGTGCTTTTCTGACGCGGGCCCTGGCGTGCGCTGGGTGGGCAACGAATCGGGCAATGCCGGCGAAACCTGCTGGTCGACGATCATCACGCTGGGCATGGCACCCGGGGTAGCCGATTCCAAATACCTGAATACCGGCGATGAAAAAGGTACTGAATGGATTCCTGCCGAAACCGATGTATCGATCCGTCCAGGCTGGTTTTACCACCCTAGCGAAGACGACAAAGTACGCTCGCCCAAAAATCTGGTCAACCTCTATTATCAATCCACGGGCCGCAACAGCCTCTTGCTGCTCAACGTGCCACCAAATCGCGAGGGCTTGCTGTGCCCGCAAGACGTGGCCGCCATCAAGGAATACCGCAGTATTTTGGACGAAACGTTCAAGACCAACCTGGCCAAATCCGGGAAAATCAAAAGCCTGGTCGACAACAAGCTGAGTACCTGGGTCGCTTTGCCTGAAAACACGCCGATGGACATCAACCTGCCCAAAACGGCCACCTTCGACCGCTTCCTGCTCAAGGAAAACATCGCCGAAGGCCAACGCATTGCCGAAGCCAAACTGGAATACTGGAACGGCCAGGAATGGCAATTGATCAAGCAATTCACCACCGTAGGTTACAAGCGTTTGCTGCGTTTTGAGCCAGTTACCACCGCCAAATTGCGGCTTACTGTGCTGCGGGCCTTGGCTCCAGCCCAGATCGCTGAGGTTGGGGTGTACAAGGGATCTGCCAGAGAGTAATGACGAATTTTTCGATTGACGAATGACGAATTGGGAGCGCTCCCAATTCGTCATTCGAAAAATTCGTCAATCGTCATTTGAAAAATTCGTCATTCGTCATTCGAAAAATTCGTCATTTTTTTAAGCCCCTCGCCCACCATTTCCCTTCCCACCTGCATCTAGGTATTTGAAAGTTTTTTACATTATCTTTTTCCACAACAAAGCCAATTAGCCACTCAGGTAATTGCTTCGGCGGCGCCCCGAAGCAAGCCTGGGAGGATTTTTGCTAAAATCAAAAAAACATGGCCAATTTTCATGCAACTGATCCCGTGCAGGGAACTCAGGGTGGGAAAAAATTGGGCGCATCCCAGCCCACACAAGGTTTGCCAGTGGGCAGTCCTTTGTTTCAGGCGCCCTGGATACAGGAAATCTTCCGTTACCGCAATCAAAACTATGGCGCGTATGTGCTTCGCCAACAATATTCACGCCGGATGTTGCAAGGCGGTTTGATCGCAATTGGATTTGCAGGCATTTTGTGTGGCGCTTCCTTGTTGGCATCGGCACTTCCCAAAGACAATGCCGCGGCATACAATGGTACTTTGGACATGATTGACGTGCCACCGCCCGATGAACCCATCGCTCCACCGCCACCGCCGCCTGTAACGCCGCCACCACCAGTGGCACCTTCGATTGCGTTTTTAGCCCCCAAGGCCGTTGAAGACAACGAGGTAAAAGTAGAGGTGGAACCACCAACCCAACAAGAATTGACCACCAGCAACCCCGGAACGGTCACGACCAAAGGTGATCCAGATGCGATCAATTTTGAAGACGATCCCATTCTGGTAGAAGGGCCACCAGCGGTGGTAATGAATGATGATCGTGGAGAGAAGCCCAAAGAACCAGTAATCTTTACCATTGTACAGCAAATGCCTGCTTTCCGAGGCAACCTCAATCAGTACCTGGCGCAGGAAATGCGCTACCCCGACATTGCCAAAGAAAATGGCATTGAGGGTACGGTGGTGATCCGGTTTATCGTCAATGAAAAGGGCGAAATTTCCAACCCCGTCATTGTCAAGGATATTGGCGGAGGCTGCGGAGAAGAGGCGTTGCGGGTGGTACGCGCCATGCCCGCGTGGTTGCCAGGTGCCAACCGGGGCATTCCGGTGAAAGTGCAGATGAACCTGCCTGTGAAGTTTAAACTGGAATAGTTTTATTAACTCACATTACGCAGACAGCTTCGCTGCTGTGATTTTCCACCACCTTAGGCACTTCAGATACCTAAGTTGCACCTTAGAATCCAAACTATATTGCCTAAGGTTATTCTGTGGTTAAAATGCGTAATGTGAGTTATTTAGAATTATGTGCCACCGAAATCTACTTTTCAAAAACCTTCCGATCCAGCCCCGGGATAATCCTCAAAGCGTTTTCGTAGTATACTTTTTTCAGGATCTTGTCTGGCAAAGCCATGCCGTACATCCGCCAAAAAGCGTGGTAACGTTTGTGGTATGGGAAGTACTCGTCGGCAGTTTCCAGCACGCGAAAGTAGGTGGGGTATTCTTCGGGGTGGTAAGCGTCTTTGCCAAACAGAATGCGGTTTTGGTACTTATCGAAGAAGGCCGCCGCCGCCCGTGGTTGGCGACCCAACTCGGCAATCACCGCGCCAAATTCGATGTTCATGTTGGGATACAAATCCAGCAACTGCCCCAGTTTCTTCAAGTCACTGGCGTACCAGCCAAAGTGCGCATTGATGAAGGTGGTTTTGGGGTGTTTTTGAAAAATATGGTGCTGCTGTTTGATCAGGGTATCAAAAGGAGCGGGGTCGGTATCGGAGCGTTTGCGCCCAGGATTGAGTTTGAGCTCCAGCCATCGCTCGTTTTTTTCATCCAGGGGATCCCAGAATTGTTTGGGATCGGCGGTGTGGATGATGACGGGAATGCCCAATTCACCGCATTTGGCCCACACGGGATCGATCCGCGGGTCGTCAACGCGAATCAGGTTACCCTTGCTGTCGCGCTCAGACAAGCCCAGGCTTTTGAAAATCTTCAAGCCTCGCGCACCATTTTTTACATCGTATTCGATTTGTTTTATGGCGTTGCTTGTCCAATCTGCATCATCGATGCCTTTGAAGCTCAGGTTGGTGAACACGGCGATTCGGGTCTCCAGATTGTACTTTTTGATGTTGTCCGTAATGGCCTTGAGGGCAGCTCCGCCCCGGCCGCTAAGGTTCATACACACGCCCATGTTGAGGGAGTCCATTTCTTTAATCAACCCCGTCAGGTCTTGGGTAGCCATGTTCCAGTGGTGACTGTGTACATCCAGAAATGGGAACTTGGAGCGGGTCAGTACATGTTCGGGTACAACCAGGGAGGAGGGTGGATCGTATTTTTCAAAATCCATGGTTTGTGCTCTAACGCAGAGGGGCAAAACCGTCAACAACAAGAATAGGTAGATTAATCGCTTCATGGATAGGTTATTACTTCAAAGATTAATAAATGCTAAGCACTTGTCCAAGACTAAAACAATGATCCTGGCTTTTTTGCCACAATTTTACCCATAAATTAGTAAATTACTGAACTTTTTACACCCAAACAGATCAATGGCATTTTTAAACAAAGTCATCGGCAGAGCCCGTAAATGGCATTCGTGGAAAACCCGCCAGCTTCCCGGTTCCATGCTCAGCATGAAATTGGCCATTGCCATCTTCATCATTGATGTATTGGTGGGCATTACGGGATTGATGTGGTTGGAAGATTTTGAGCTGATCGATGCCTTTTACCAAACCGTCATTACGATCTCTACCGTTGGATTTACAGAAGTCAAAAGACTGGATGATCCAGGAAAAATATTTGTATCTTTTTACATTCTTTTCAACATAGGGGTTTTTGCCTACGTTCTATCCGTGTTTTCCTATTACATCATCCAGGGTGAAATATTTAAATCGATGTACACCAACCGCGTAAAAAGCGCCATTGAAGGACTCTCCAACCATGTGATCGTGTGTGGTTTTGGGAAATATGGCCGCGAGATTACCCAAAATTTTTTGAAGCACAAAATTCCTTTTGTGGTCATCGACATCAATCCCGAGCGCATTGCTTCCATTCAAGGATCTGAGCATGACATATTGTACATTGAAGAAGATGCGACGCATGATGAAGCCCTGGTTGCTGCGGGCGTTGGTCGGGCTCGCTCATTGATTGCTGCTTTGCCTGATGATTCCGACAATGTGTTTATCGTGCTTACTGCGCGACAATTGAATCCCCAATTGGACATTATCAGCAGGGCAAAAGACCCAAAATCGCAAAAAAAGTTGATCTTAGCCGGTGCTAACCACGTGGTGATGCCCGAGCAGATTGGCGGTTTTTACATGGCTACCCTGGTTTCCAAACCTGGCGCAGTAGAATTCTTTTCTTTTATGACCAATGAGCACAGTTCGGATATTGGTTTTGAAGAACTGAATTATGCGATTGCGCCGCCCAATTGCCAGGACCGAAAATTGAGTGAATTGATGATCCGGCAAAATACAGGGGCCAACGTCATTGGCTTTCGAGATGCCCAGGGGTATTACAATATCAACCCTTCTTCAGATACGCTGTTGTCGCCTGGAACCAGTTTTATCATTTTGGGCGACAAGCAACAATTGAAAGATCTCAAGGATTATTTGGAAGCATTTCCACAAACGTAGTACTCTTTTTGCTCAATTTTTCAATTCTTAACCAATGAGAAACGCTGCAATTTTGGCCTTTTTTTTATGCGCAGTTTTGCCTTGTTTCAGTCAAAACGGGCAAGAAATATCCCCCAATCGCCATAAAATCAAAGTTACCCCAGACCAAATCCAAAGCACCAACGCAGAGACACCGTTGCAAAAATCTGCAGGGACAATCTCAATCCTGAAGCCCATCAAAATTAAATTTGCCGACGAGGTGGAAAATTTTTTCACCTTGGCACTCAACTGGCTGAAAACGCCAATTGAGACTAAAGCGGTGAATTTTGAATACCGCGAGAAAAGACGCGGCAAATGGGGCGCCTGGCAAAAACTACCCATCGACCAGCACGCAGAGGAAGAATCAATCATGGAGGTGAGCGAATTGCGACAGATTGATGCCAGGGTACGGTTTATTCAGCTAAAAATAATCCTGCCTGCGGGAGTTGAAATCCCAGCGGATCTCAACATCAATTTGTTCAATCCGGTAATCGCTCCCCAAAAATCGGGCGCTATGCTGATCAAGCCTATCGAGCCAGAACTGCGCGGATGCCCTTGCCCCTTGCCAGGCATGGTATCGCGCCAAACCTGGGGTGCCCCTCGCCCCTGTGCCTCACCCGGATATGCCACGGTGACGCACCTCATCGTACACCATTCGGCGGGGGTCAATACCTCCAACAATTGGGCGCAAGTCGTACTCGGTATCTGGGATTTTCATGTCAATACCCGTGCGTATTGTGATATCGCCTACAATTACCTGATCGATCCCAATGGCGTTTTGTACGAAGGCCGGAGTGGGGGCAACAACGTCATCGGTGCACATTTTTGCAACACGAATACGGGTACCATGGGGGTGTGCCTGCTCGGCAACTTTCAGGAAGTAGAACCAACTACGGTTATGTTGAATAAACTGGCGGATTTGCTGGCCTGGAAAAGCTGCAATTCCAGCATCGATCCGGTGAAAAATTCAGTTTTTGCCCGCAGCAATACCGTGCTGAACCACATCAGCGGCCACCGCGACGGCTGTGCCACCGAATGCCCAGGAAACAACGTCTTCGTTAAGCTTGCGGAGATGCGCAGCAAAGTGGCCAGCAACATTGTGGCCTGTGCCCTAACGGTTGCGACCCAAAACCCCACTATTGTTGATTATACAATTGATATTGTACCCAACCCTGCGCAACATTCCTTTCGCTTGCGCCTAAGCAGCGGAGCAAACATCTCTCGCCTGGAATTGTACAACCTGATGGGGCAATCGATCAATGTGCCATACAACCTGCAAACCCTGGAGGTGCAGTGTGGACATCTTCCAAGAGGAACATATGTGCTGAAAATCACGGATACTGCACAAAGATCCATCGCCAAGCAAGTTGTTTTGCAGTTCTGAAAACTTTCGCTCATCTTGAGCATTTCCCAATTGATTCTGTAACCCAAAAACGGGAAGTTAATTTTTCTGCGTTACTAAGCGAATGGCATGACCACTGACGACTTTAAAAAAATTGCTGACACCATCCCCAAATATCCTGGCGTGTACCGCTTCATCGATGAAGGCGATACCATCCTGTATGTAGGCAAGGCCAAAAACCTCAAGAATCGGGTGTCGAGTTATTTTGGAGAGCGCAAAGACCGCCTGTTTCGTACCCGCATGATGGTCAAAAACTCGTTCCGCATTGAGATCACTATTGTGGAAAGCGAAACCGATGCCCTGCTGCTAGAAAGTGCCCTGATCAAAGAAAACCAGCCGCGCTACAACGTGATGCTCAAAGATGACCGGTCTTATTCCTACATCTGCATCAAAAAAGAACCCTTTCCCAGGGTGTTTTTTACACGGCGGGTCATTCGCGATGGTTCTATTTATTTTGGCCCCTACACCTCCAAATTCCGTACCCAGGTCATTTGGGAATTGCTGCGTCAATTGTTTCCATTGCGCACTTGCCAGCTCAATTTGGCACCCGAAAATATTGCCGCTGGCAAGTACAAGGTCTGCCTGGAATACCACATCAAAAACTGCCAGGGCCCTTGTCAGGGGCTGGAAGACGAAGCCAGCTACAAGGCCAAAATCGAGCAAATCAAAAACATTCTGCGTGGCAATTTCAACCCGGTTATCCAGCATTTCAAAGGTTTGATGAACAGTTACGCCGAAAAAATGGAGTTTGAAAAAGCTCAGGACATCAAAGAAAAACTGACCGCTTTTGAAGATTACCAGGCCAAAAGTACCGTGGTGAGTTCCAGCATCCGGGACGTGGACGTATTCTCGATTGCGAGCGATGAAACCGAAGCTTATGTCAATTACCTGCGGGTCGTCAATGGGGTCATCATCCATACCCATATCCAGGAGATCCAGGTCAATTTGGAGGAAGAAGAAAGCGATCTGCTGGCCTACGCCATTCCACTGATCCGGGATCGGTTCAACAGCATTGCGCCAGAGTTGATCTTGCCTTTTGAAGTCACCCTGGCCGATAAAAACCTAAGCATCACGGTGCCAAAAATTGGGGAAAAACGCAAACTACTGGAGCTTTCCCTCAAAAATGTACAGTACTACCGCGCCCAGAAAAAACGGGATGAAGTGAGCAAAACCAAGCGGCAAACGCCTGCCGAGCGGATTTTGCGCACCCTACAGGCCGATTTGCAAATGCAAAACCTGCCCATGCACATCGAGTGCTTCGACAACTCCAATATTCAGGGTACCAATCCGGTTTCTTCCTGTGTGGTGTTCAAAAATGCCAAACCTTCCAAGCAGGATTACCGCCATTTTAAAGTCAAAACCGTGGTTGGCCCCAACGACTTTGACACCATGAAAGAAGTTGTGCACCGCCGTTACCGCCGTTTGCTGGACGAAAATCAACCCCTGCCCCAACTGGTGATCATCGATGGGGGCAAAGGCCAATTGAGTGCAGCCATGGAAAGCATCATCGGATTGGGATTGACAGGAAAAATGACGGTGATCGGAGTGGCCAAACGCCTGGAGGAGATTTTTTTTCCGGGAGATTCTGTCCCTTTGTACATCAACAAAAAATCGGAATCGCTCAAACTCATTCAGCAAGCCCGCAACGAGGCGCACCGCTTTGCGATTACGTTTCACCGCGATCAGCGTTCCAAGAATTTTATTGAAACTGAATTGAACAACATTCCGGGCATTGGTGAAAAAACCGCACAAAAACTGCTCATCCACTTTGGTTCGGTCAGAAAGGTGCGAGAGGCCCTGGCCTCAGAGTTGATTGAGGTCTTGGGCATGGCCAAAGCCAAGGTGGTCAAGGCGTATTTTGACAAGGAGATAGAATAAATTTTACCCAATCCAATATAGAAACCCACCCAAAATCAACAGCATTAAGCAACCCAACATGGCAATGGCACCTACCGGGCGTTTGAGGGAAAATGTACTCAGAATATAAACCACCAAAATGCTGATGCCGAAACCCCAGGAAAGATTCACCAATAAAAAAGCTTCTCTTGAGGTGGCTGGAAAATGAGGATTTGACCCCGCCAATTTAACGGCAAGGGAAGAAGCTGCCAAAATCGCCGCCGTATACATCAGGCGATTGATCCATAATTTGCTGTTGTTCATTCGAGTTTTATTTTTCGAAAACGACGTTTCCTTGCTTGATCACCAGGCGAATTTTGCGCAAGTCCTGAATGTTTTGATCAGGGCGGCCATCTACCACCAGAATATCCGCCAACAGGCCAGGGCGGATTGCGCCAAGCTGGTCTTGCAGACCAAAAACTTTGGCGTTGATGGAGGTTGCAGACTTGAGCACATCCAATGGTTTCATGCCATAATCCACCATCATTTCCAACTCGCGGGCATTGTCTCCGTGGGCAAAAACGCCCACATCTCCACCTGCCAAGATGGTTACGCCGGCTGCCAGGGCCTGAGCAAAAGTTTTGCGTTTTTGCACGATGCGCTCTGGATCGGGATCGATGCCTTTTTTCCACCCTCGATATTGCAAGATGGCATCGCCAGCGGCCAAGGTAGGGCAGAGGGCTACGCCTTTTTCGGCCATCAATTTGAAAATTTCCGGGGTGCCTTCGTCGCCGTGTTCGATGCTGACAACTCCTGCCAAAATCGCCCTACGCATGCCTTCAACCGTTCCGGCATGAGCCACCACGCCGCGCCCACTGCTGGCCGCGGTTTTGACCATCAATTGCAATTCTTCCAATGAAAAAGTGGCCCGCGCTTCATTGCGCAGTCCCCAGCGGTAATCGGCATATACTTTGACCACGTCAGCGCCTTTGCCCATTTGGTTGCGTACTACTTTGATCAGGTTGTCAACCCCATCAGCTTCTTCTGCGCCCAATGGCACCTCAACGTGGGCTGCAAAACCCTTTGGTCCATAGCTGCCCGTGGCAACAATGGCCGGCCCTGCCACCAACATACGTGGGCCAGGAATGATCCCTTTTTCAATGGCTTGTTTGAGTCCTACATCGGCATAGCCCGCGCCTTCTGATCCCAAATCGCGAACGGTGGTAAAACCTGCTTCCAAGGTTTTGCGGGCATGTACGGTAGCCCGAACTACCCTTTCCGCTTCAGATTCGACAAGTACCTGATCATTCCAGCTTGTTTCATTGTAAGGGTGCAACAAGAGGTGAGAATGCCCTTCGATAAGACCGGGTAACAAGGTCGTACCCGGAAGTTCAATCCGTTTTGCGTTGCTGGGGATTGACAATTGACCAATGGGGCCTACAGCTTTGATCTTGCCGTTTTCGATCAGGACTACCCAGGATTCGTGCATTTCCTGTCCATCAAAAACACGGGCAGGGATGATCAGGCTGGGAAAGGCAACTTGTGCTTGCATTCCTGAAAATCCAGGTTGCAAGCCAATCAGGACTCCAAAAAGAAAGGTTTTCCAATTCATATCAACTATTCAGCCACAGCGCGATTGCAAAAGCAAAGACGACTGCAATTAGGCCATACATGAAAATACTGTAACAAATGCGCAAGTAACGGTACTTTTGGGCCAATACTTTGCCTAAATAATAAATGTCCCGTGTCATTGAGCTGTATAAAAAATCCCGGTCTTTGATCATTTCCGTCATGCCCCAATCAAAATCATCGAGGGTCATGTTGTAGAAGTTTCCAAAGAACAGCAGATTGGTTCTTTTGTTTTCAATCTCTTCACGTGAAAACTCTCCCTTGGTGATTTTGGGGCGCGTAGAAAGAATGGCAAAAATTAACGCGGCCAAACAAACTGCCAAAAGTAGAAAAGTAGGGATGATGTATTCGGGATGTTGTTCAAAACTTGGAATCAGGCTTGAAATGACAATCGAAATGATGATCGCGTTGATACTGAGCATGATGTTGGCCTTGTTGTCGGCCATAACGCTCAGATTCAAGTGGGTGCGGTGCGTATTTCGGTACATGGTCTCGACCCCCCTGCCAAGGTTCATTTCTTTGAATTCTTTCTCCGTTTTTTTCTTTTGCTTTTTCAACTTGCGGTCTTCATTGCTGTCCTCAGATGGGGCAATGCGCTGTTGGTATTTTTTGAGTTGCTTGATGTTTTTGAACTTCCCGTTGTCAAAATATTGACGTGCCAGTTCGGTATGGTAATGGTGATTGGTGATAAAGTCCAGCTCAAATTGTACCCATTCTTCCTCCGTCAAAAAACTTTGCCGAGTCATCAGTAATTCCTGGCGCACCCGACTGCAACGATCCCAGTACAACTCAGAGCCCAGGTGGCTGTAATCGGAGTCCCGGATAACTTCCTCAAGCAAGTTGCGGGGTTGAAAACTGATCTGTGTGGCTTCAATCAAATGCTCCACTTTCTGAATTCCGGCCTCCGGGTAAGCGTGTTTTTCCAAAAAACGCCGGACATTGACTTGCCCACGGGCTTCATGGCCTGCTGCTCCCTGGTCGTAGCCGGTGTCGTGAAACCAGGCAGCCACAATGAGTGCTTCGGTATCGTTGACTGAGAGGGCATACCCTGCACCCAAACGTCGGGCAGTTTCAATCACATCACAGGTATGCTGGAAATTATGGTAAAAGTACTTTTCGTCAATGTGGTCGCGAAAATACTGTTTAACGTATTTTTCAGCAGCTGTGGCAAGATTTTGAGGCGGAGATTGTATGGTTTCCATATTGAAGCGCTTGCTCCGCCAAAGTATTAATATTTTGGGAAAAAAGAAAGCATGGGGAATTGCTTGTTGTTTTGTTAATATTGAGCAGGCATATTTTTTTGCTTTTTTCAGACACATCTATAAAAATTGAATAGGCTAAACTGCGTTACTAAAAAAAATCCTTAGTTTGGCAGCTAATAAGCAGGCTATTCAAGGTGTGGTACAATTATGAACAAATACACGCGGACACTGCTCTTGGGATTCATCATGTGGTTGGGAAGTACCAGTGGTATCCTTGTGGCTCAATCCGCGCAGTATCAGTTCAAAGTATACGACCTTGAAGATGGCCTCAGCCACCGAGATGTATTTAAAATTGCCCAAGACAACAGTGGTTTTATTTGGGTAGCGACAATGGATGGCTTGAACCGCTTTGACGGATACGAATTTGAGCGTTACCACAGCCGAACCGACCACCAGAAAGCGACACTGGATGTTATTTCCGACATGAGCATTGGCCGCAACAATGAGTTGTGGTTGGCTGGCCAAAACCACGTCAGCACCTTTATCACGGAAACGCACCAAATTCAAACGCGCCACCTCCATGCTGCGCCGCTTAATCCCAGGACTCCGATCCCAAAAATACAAGAAGAGCTTACGCCGCACAATCTCTTTCAGGATACCCAAGGTGCGCTGTGGATGGCGGCCTTGAGCGGTCAAACCGGCAAAGTTTCCTTGCAACGCTTGGAGGAAAATGGAAAATTGGTCAAAGTTGCCAGTCTAAAAGGGAAGGCCCCTCATCGCCCGATCGTTCAATTCAATGGGTACATTTTTGTAGGGGCACAAAACAATGAGCTGTGGTTGATTTCGCCGCAATTTGGTCGACTGGAATCCAAAATAATTTTACCCGGAGCGGCCAATGAAAGCAACCAGATCGTTCACCTGCATGCGACTGGAGGAAAACTGTGGATATTGACCTCATCCGGTCAAGTCTACACCCTGAATGACCCGCAAAGCCAGGTCGAACTTCACCCCGTCAATCGGTACTTACCTAAAGGCGGCTTGTACAATTCAATGCTGATTGATCCTTTGGGCAATATCTGGTTGGCTGGCCAGGGCAAATTGTGGCATTTCATCACCGCAACCAATGTGCTGGAAAACTACGACGAGCGGGTGCGCTTCCTCCTTAAATCCATGCCCAATTACCGACAGGTTTTTCGCGACCGATCGGGGGTGATCTGGGTTGCCAGCGATTACGGGGTGATCAAAATTGTAGAATCAGAAAAACTGTTCAGCCAATACCTGACCGGGGGAAATGAAAACTGCCGGGATATTCAATGCAGCATTCGGGGCATGGCCGAGGATGAGCAAGGGCGAGTTTACCTCTCGTACTACAATTCAATTCACGTACTCGATCCGGCATCCAACTCCTTGCGCTTGCTTTTTCCCTATTACAGTTTTTCCAACCTGCCTTTCGGTTTGTACTACTTCAAGGGCTACTTGTACACGGGCAATGGCTGGCAAATTGACACCAAAAAACTGACCCAGAAAAAGCTTTTCCCCGATGCCGATCGTGAAATTGGAGGGGTTGTAACCGTGGATGCCAAGGGGATAGTTTGGTTTGGTTACGGCCACAATCTGTACCAGTTTGATCCCAAACGCAAGAAATTGCAACGTTATCGAGGCACCAATGCAACCTGGTCGGTAGAATCCGGTGAAATCAGTTTTTTGCAAGCAGGTCGAAATCCCGATATCTTATGGATAGGAACCATTGATCAGGGTCTGTATCAGTTGAATACCAAAACGGGCAAACGCAAACATTTTTTTGGCAGTAAAAACAGCCAGGCGGAAACCTATCCGCGCCGAATCAACTGCATTTTCGAAGACCGCCGTGGAATTTTGTGGCTTGGAACAGACATGGGTTTGCAAAAAATCAATTTGCAAAACCGCCAAAATACCCTTTACAACCAAAGTTCGGGTTTGTCCAATGACATCGTTACGGCCATACTGCCGGAAGGTGATTCCTGTTTGTGGGTGAGTACCTATCTGGGCTTAAACCGCATGAGTATCAGGCAGGAACGCTTTATTCCTTTTATGGAACAAGATGGCTTATCCAACAACGAATTCAATCGAATTTCGGCGCTGCGCACCCGCAATGGTCGACTGTATTTTGGAGGCTTGGATGGCGTAAATGCATTTTTTCCTGGCCCTCAATTCTGGAAAAAAGAAACCAAAGCCTACGAAGCACCGCTGCTTTTTACCAAATTCACGCACTACAGCGGTGAGCTGGATACCATTTTTTCGCGTACAGCCGCCATCAACAAGCAACGTTCTGTTTTTTTACGCCACAATGACCGCTACTTCACGATCAGTTTTGCGGCAGCAAACTATCGGGAGCCCAACCAAAACCATTTTGCGTACATGCTGGAGAATTACGATCGAAAGTGGTCGCCGTTCGACAATGAGCACACCGTCATGTACAGCAATATTCCCGCAGGCAATTATGTGTTTCGGGTAAAAGCGATCACCGCAGGCAGTTTGAACAAATCCAGCGAAATGTCCATCGATATGACCATCGAGCAGGCATTTTACAAATCCTGGCCTTTTATCATCACTTGCTTGCTCTTCATTATCGGGTGCATTTATGCCTTTTTGCGTTACCGCATTTACACCATCCGCAAACGGGAAAAAGCCCTGGAACGCCTCGTGCGGATACGCACCAGCGAACTGGAAGAAGAAAAACACAAATCGGATCAGCTCCTGCTCAATATCTTGCCCGCTCAAACCGCCGAAGAACTCAAGACCACTGGCAAAGCGAGCGCCAGGAGATACGAACACGTGACGGTAATGTTTACCGATTTCAAAGGCTTTTCGAGCATTGCCGAGCAAATGGAACCAGAGGAACTGGTGCGAGAGATTGATCACTGTTTTGGCGCTTTTGATGCCATCATTGACCGATATGGCCTGGAAAAAATCAAAACCATTGGCGATGCCTACATGTGCATGGAAGAAGGCATCGATTATTCGCCTGCGGAAAGTGCGCGGAGAGTGGTCATGGCTGCGCAGGACATTCAGGTGTTTTTAAAGGAAACTGCAGCAATCCGCCGTGCTTCAGGCCAGCCCGCATTTGAAGCCCGCATCGGCATCCATTCCGGTCCAGTGGTGGCTGGAGTAGTTGGAACCAAAAAGTTTGCCTACGATATTTGGGGCGATACGGTTAATATCGCCTCGCGTATGGAATCCGAAGGCGAAGCTGGGAAGGTCAATGTATCAGAAACGACCTACCAGCTCCTGAATGGTGATTTCACTTGCGAAAACCATGGCCAGTTTACCGATCGCGACAAAGACATCATTGAGATGTATTTTGTAAGTAAAAAAGTTGAAGAGTTGAAAGGTTAAAAAGTTTTGGGCAGTGCGGTTGGATCGATTTCTCTTCAACTTTTCAACCCTTCAACTCTATTGGTATCTCACCATATGAAGGCGCTGATCAATGGCCAAGCTGGGTTTGTCAAAAAGATAAAAGACGCAAATGATGCCTTGGTCGTGCTTGTGCAAAACCAAAAAACGGCAATACTGCTGCATCGAAAAAGCCGCCTTGGGCTTGAGGATGTACACCCTGCCCCAATCTGCGTTGAACACTTCTTTGAGCTCCCGTTCTGTCAGTTCCCTTGCAGTAAAACTCGTACTCGTTTGATTGTCGCCAATGTGCAGCGCCATGCGGTAGCTGTTGACCTGCGCATGCGGTTCATTGCCCATTTTGGGCAAAAAAAGAAAGCGAATTTCTACCCCTTCTTTGCCCGAACGAATGGCATAATCATAAGGCTGGAATAAATCCTCCGGGATGTACAAAGGCTTGTAATCTGCATCTACAGGATACAACAACTCCGCTCCAACCTGAAGCAGGTGCTCCTGGAGTGGAACAGGCAGTTCCTGAGCTTTACTCATTAAGGACACCAATGAAAATCCAAGACACAAGAAGAATGATTTCATCGGAAGAATATTTAATTTGGTAAACCCTTAATTGAGTTTACTGTGTCGCATCCCATAAAAGAAATAAATCAGCAAACCCACTCCCATCCAACCAAAAAACACCATCCAGCTTTTGGCGGGAATTTCGATCATCAGGTAAGCACAGCACAGCATGCCCAGCACCGGAATCAAGGAGTAATTGCGCAGAAAACTCATCACTGCAATACAAACGGCAAGCAGGATAAAAAGAAGGAAAAGAATTTCCTGATAATTTTCATGTCCAAGGTTACTAAATGCAGTCCCTAAACGCTCCCGAAAACCAACCATGGCGAGGACAACCAAAATTGGTACTATAAATTTGCCATTGACGTAAGGCATGTTGAATTTGCCCGGTTCTTTAGGTCTTCTTGGCAAAATCAATACGCCGCCACATACCAATACAAATGCAAATAGCGTACCGATACTGGTGAGGTCGGTCACCAAACCATCATCAATGACCAATACCGGAATGCCTACCAGAAGGCCGGTGATAAAAGTAGCGAAGCTGGGCGTGCGGTAACGCGGGTGGATGTTGGAAAAACGTTTGGGCAACAAACCATCACGGCTCATGCTCATCCAGATGCGGGGCTGGCCAAGCTGGAAAACCAGCAAAACGCTGGTAGCTGCTACTACTGCACTGACCGAGACGATAAATCCAACCGCTTTCATGTTGATTTTTTCAAAAACATAAGCCAGCGGATCGGTCACGTTTTCAAACTCGGAGTAGTTGACCATTCCCGTAATGACCAGGGTGGTCACTACATAAATCACTGTACACAAAATCAGCGAATAAATCATCCCCAACGGCAGATCCCGCTGCGGGTCTTTGCATTCTTCCGCCGTAGTAGATATGGCATCAAATCCAATGTAAGCAAAGAAAACACCGGATACACCCGCCAATACGCCGTTCATTCCATTGGGTAAAAAAGGAGTCCAGTTGGACGTTGTACCTTCTGAAAAAATATACCAAAATCCAATCATTGCGACCAAAACCAGGATGGCTATTTTGAGCAAAACCATGCCGTTGGCGATGCGCTTGCTCTCTTTGATGCCAATCAGTACCAGCCAGGTCACCAAGATGACAATCACGAAGGCGGGTAGGTTGATGATAAACTTGAAGCCCATGAAATCAGGTGCCAGGGTGTAAGCCAAATCTTCTACAGCTTTCCCTGTTTCCAACGCCTCTCGATAATCCATGGCCGCCGATTGGTAGCCGATGGTGAGCCATTGGGGCAATTGAATGCCGATGGCCTGGAGGATATTGTTGAAATAAGCACTCCAGGATATGGCCACCACAATGTTGCCAATGGCGTATTCCAGGATCAAAGCCCAGCCAATGATCCAGGCAACCATTTCTCCAAAAGTGACATAAGAGTAAGTATACGCACTCCCTGAAACGGGTACGCGTGCAGCAAATTCTGCATAACACATGGCGGTAAACCCGCAAGTCACGGCAGTGATCAAAAAGAGTAAACTTACGCCTGGTCCGCCTTTGAATGCAGCCCCTCCAATGGTTGAAAAAATCCCTGCCCCAATCACTGCTGCGACGCCCATAAAGGTGAGGTCACGTACAGTAAGGGTACGATTCATGGAGCCATGTGGGCTGCCTTCGGGATCATGGAGAACGGACTGAATAGGCTTTTGGCGAAACAATGACTTGAAATCCATGTGATTAGGTTTTCTGTGAATGCGCGCAAAAAAGGCACGGGTTAGGTATTTTGCGAAAATTACCTAAAAACTTGAAGAGTTGCTACTTGAAGCGTTGAAAAGTTGGGACTTTGCCTGTTTACAGATTGATTTGGGAGGTTACATAAGCTAAAATAAAAATCTTCGATTTTTTTTATTTTTTTTCACCACCTAAGACACTTCAGAAGCACCTGGATATAAAAACGAATTGACTTAGGTGACTTCTGAGGTATCTTAGGTCTGTCAATTACCCACAAATCCGAACAATCGAGTTAGTTGTTGATATTG